>SKOK01000328.1 GCA_007120085.1 Bacteroidales bacterium
CCTTGATGGTCAGAACAGAGGCCCCCGTATCATTTACCCCAGATTACACCCCCGTTGCGCTGATCGGATGGAGCTCCTTCAACGTCGCAGGTTTGGAAGACGGTGCTGTTGTAGCATTCACTGTCGAGAATGATGGTGAAGTAGAAATTCTCGGAACCGCTGTGGCGGAAAATGGTGTTGCCAACATTGTATTTGATGAGCCCCTTAGCGAACCCGCAATGGCAACAATTGCTATCACAGGCTTCAACAGGGTAACATACATAAATGATGAAATCAGCGTCATCCCACCCGAAGGACCATATGTACTGCTCAACAACTTTACTGTGGAAGGTATTGCCGCATTCGATGAAACCATCATGTTCAGCGTAGAAATCGAAAATGTGGGTATCCACACAGCTGAAAACCTGCAACTTATTCTTTCATCTGATGATGAATATGTGAATATCATTGAGGATACTTTCGTGTGGGGCAACCTGCCTGAATATGAAAGTGGATCGCAAGAAAACATTTTCCTCGTTCATCTGGATAAAAACATCCCTGACCAGCACAAGCCGGTTTTTGACATTCTTTTTATAGATGCAAACGAAGAAACCTGGGATGCAAACTTCAACTTTACTGTTAGTGCTCCTGCATATGAAGTCCTGTCAGTTATTGTGGATGATGAAGAAACCGGTAATAACAATGGCAACCTTGACCCGGGCGAGATCGCACACCTGCATATCACCATCAAAAACACAGGTCACGCCGACATCACCAACCTCATGGCCTCCGGAACACCCGAATCTGAATACCTAACCTTCCTGGATGAAGCCATCTATGTTGGTGACATGGCCATGGGCGATGAAAAAACCGTTGAGATCACCGTGATGGGAAGCCACCATTCACTCCCGGAAACCACAGAGACATTCAGCCTCGACCTGTTCAAAACAGACTATCTCAATAAAAATATGATAGATATCCTCGTAGGCATCCTTCCGGAATACATCATGGGACAAGACAACTTTGCCTTTGACTGCTACGGTAAGTTTTATGATTCAGGTGGCGCTGATGAAAACTATGGTGGCAATGATGACCACCTCATTACTTTCTACCCACAGTACCCTGACAACCACCTGCACTTTGTATTTGATGAATTCCATATTGAAGACAATCCAAATACTTACCTGAGGATTTACGATGGCCCCAACACAAGCTGGCCAATGATTGGGTCGTATAATGGCACCAACTCACCCGGTGAATTTACCAGCACAAACCACCACGGTGCAGTTACATTCCGCTTTAAGTCAGGTTCATCAAACACCTTCCCGGGCTGGGCAGCAAGGTTCTATTGCACCAATCCGCCACTCATGTTTGAAAACATCAGTGCGTATCCGCAACACATTACCGAAGGTGGTCACTCCCAGCTCTCAGCAATGGCTACCGGCGGAGGTGATGACATCACATTCTCCTGGTCACCGGCAGAAAGCCTCAACGACCCAACAATACCAACACCCATCGCTTCTCCATCTGTTACCACCGAATACACACTGCAAATATCAGATGGTGAAAACACGGTCGAAGGCTCAATTACGATTTACGTAACTTCCTCCGGTGATATGTATGACATAACATTTGATATCACTGATGAATTCGGCTATCCGGTTGACGACGCAGTAGTTAGCCTTGGTGGCTTCGTCAATGAACCAGGCGACTACCACTTCCACGAAATCCCTGAAGGAGTGCACGCATGGTCTGTATCCAGATTATGCTATGAAACGCAGGAAGGCAACGTAAACATCATCGCCACGGCAACAATTGAGATCGAGCTAACCCTTGATCACACGGCTGGTGATGCCAATGGCGACGGCCTGGTGAATGCCCTCGACATTATTGCAATTGCAAACTATTGGGCACATGGCACTGATGAAGACTTCTGCTTCCATAATGCTGATGTAAACGGCGACGGTGAAGTCAACATTCTGGACGTCATTGGAACCATCAACATCTTTGCAAGCGGCAAGCTGATGCCGCACGCAGGACTGCATTCCGATCCGGCACACCTTTACCTGGATATGGCTGGTATCTCTATAGTTAGCGACGGAACACTTGCAGGCCTTCAGTTTGAACTGACAAATATCTCAACTGAAGAACTTAAGCTGACCTCAGAACTAGAGGGTTTTGAACTGATCTTCGTATATGAAAACGGAACAGCCAAAGCCATGCTCTTCAGTATCGACAACCGTCCAATCCCGGAAGGTATCCACAGGCTTGTATCATTTGACCGCGAACTCCCTGCTGTTAGCTGGAACAACGCCATCGCCGGCAACCTGAACGCAGTGGAAGTGCCCATCAATCTCCACAACGAAGAGGTAACCGGTATCGAAGAAACGCAAAGCATCGAACTGGCTGTTTATCCAAACCCTGCCCGTTCAAGCTTTACTGTTGACGCAAATGAAACCATCAACCAGATCCGTCTCATCGACATCAGCGGACAAACTGTTTTGACGCTCGAAGTAAATGATTCACAGTCTGAAATCAATGTGAGCAATCTACGCTCCGGTGTTTACTTTGTTGAAGTGCAAACCACTTCAAGCACTACCACAACAAGGATTCAGATCATGAATTAATTCCTGCCATAAACCCTATCAGGTTTGCGATAGAATAATCAAAAAAAGGAGGCATCTGATTGTCTCCTTTTTTTATATATTTACAAATCATATTAAGATACTGTATAACCAAAATCCGGAATCATGCAAAGACTACTTACATTTCTAATTTTGCTGGGGATGGCTTTGACTGCATCAGCCCAGTTCATGATTGATGGCCAGCTGCGCCAGCGAGCAGAATTCAGAGACGGCTACCGGCGACTGCCATCTGAAGACAGCAATCCTGCAGCGCTCATTGCACAACGGACGAGGCTGAACCTGACCTATGCCCACGAAGACAGGGTTAGAACACGGATATCCTTCCAGGACCTTAGGGTCTGGGGTGCAGAAGAGCAAATGGTAATGCATCCTTCTTTTGGCCTGTACGAGGCATGGCTGGCCCTGGCATTCTCAGAAAACATCAGCCTGCAGGCCGGACGACAGGAGCTGCGCTATGACCAGAGTCAGCGCCTGATGTCGTTTAACGACTGGGCACCACGAGGGAGAACTCACGATGCCATAGTGTTTAAATATGAAAATGCGAACAGCAAATTACACATTGGCGGTGCATTCAACCAAAGTGCGGAAAGGTTGTTTGAAACGAATTACTATCTGAATAACTATAAAACCCTGAACTACCTCTGGTACAATACAAACCTCACACCTTCACTAAATACCTCCTTCCATTTCATTGC
>SKOK01000288.1 GCA_007120085.1 Bacteroidales bacterium
AAAGGGCGCAATGATTTCATATCGGCATCCCAGTTTGAGTTCTTTGTATTCACTGAACAGGCCACTGATTATTCGGCATATTTTACTGATTTGAGCTTTTCAGAACTGAAAGAAGGTGTTGTTCGATCTCAATTGGAAGAGATTGATAATTCCTTCATCCGGAACATGGCACTTGCCCTGCACGATGGGGTTTATGACGATGAGCGTGTGGGCCTTTACAAAACATATCCTGATCCTGCCATCATCAGTGCGGAAAATAAAACAAACCGCATGGGGTCGTACGATAACATGACAGGCATTCTGGCAGAGGCAGGTGAGGATCTGGTGGTTTTTGTGGATGAAATGGAAGCTGATCTTGTGCTCAGGGTTGTAGATCACACCCAAGGTTACAACGGGCAGGATTATTTCTTAAATCCCGGCCCAAACAGGATCACCTCGAATGAAAAGGGCCTGGTGTACCTGATTTATAACACGGACATTGAGCATGAGGCAAAAGTTAACATTGCTTCCGGCGTTATAAATGGATATTTTGAACCGGGCGTTCACACCAATGAAGACTGGGATGAGCTAATAGCCAATGCTTCGTATGATTTTTTTGATCTGAAAGGGGAAAAGTCACATCTTACATTTACGACAAAAGAGTTGAGGGCTTATGTTACTGATGCGGTTCGGCTTGTGGAGGTGTATGACAGCATTGTGCTGATGCAGCAACAGTTAATGGGTTTGTATAAGTATGACAGGGTACCTGCAGGGCGTTTGTATTATCGTACAAATGTGAGTCCGGGGGTTTACATGCATGCCACCGGCAATGCCACTGAGTATGCGCCTTCAACGCTTCAGTACATTGCCAGCCATGCATTGCTCAGGGGCGATCATATCTGGGGTCCCGCGCACGAAACAGGCCATATACACCAGACACGGCCGGGCCTGATGTGGATAGGCATGACGGAAGTCACCGTAAACATTTACTCACAGCACGTGCAAACAAGCTTTGGCAACCCTTCGCGCCTGCAAAACGAAAATGTACCAGGCTATGCAAATAGGTACCACAAGGCATTTGAGCAAATCATTGCGCCTGGCATTGCGCACGGCGCACACGATGATGTTTTTTGCAAACTCGTGCCGTTTTGGCAATTGCAGCTTTATTTTGCCCATGGCAAAGGCTATCATGATTTTTACAAGGATGTGCACGAGCAGATCAGGTTGAACCCCGATCCGCCAACCGACGGGGAATGTCAGCTTGAGTTTGTGAAAGTTGTTTGCGATGTTGCCCAGACCGACCTCACGGAGTTTTTCCAGGCCTGGGGTTTTTTAACTCCCATCGACATGGACATCAACGACTACGGTGTCAGAAACCTTAAAATCACCCAGGAGCAAATTGACGAAGTGCTTGATTATATTGCCGGTAAAAACTATCCTGCGCCCACAAAGCCAGTCCAGTATATCACCGATAACTCCGTTGGTGATTTTGTGGATTGATAGTTTAATTATTCTTCTTTCCTGCGTTTATTCAACTGACAATTGATAATTGACAATTGATGCTTTAACAGGCAGTACTTATTAATTTTATTTATTAAATTTGCTGAAGATTGAAAACTGAAACACCATCAGGAATGAATGCTGAGACTAAAATGAAAATTATGCAAGCCGACCAGAAGCAAAATGGACAAACGTTTAAAAAGTTGTTGCTTAAGAAGCGCATATTTGAAATCTTTTATAAAGAAGGTTCAAAGCCAATTGCTGAGATATGTGAGCTTACCAGCAGCAGCATACCCTCGGTTACGCAAATCATGAATGAGATGACTGCCGAGGGGTGGTTGATGAACGTAGGAATAGGGAAATCGAAAGGTGGGCGGAAGCCGGCTTTATACGATTTGAATCCGGAAGCCGGGTTGATCTCAAGCATTGAATTAAGCCGGAAGTACAGCAGGCTTGGCTTGTTTAACCTTCATAATGAGCAGCTTGGCGATATTGTTGAAATTGCTGAGGGGCTTGACACTTCTGAAAGCATCATTCAAACATTAAAAGCTGAGCTTGATGCATTATGGAAAAGGAACAATGTAAGCAAGCAGGATATGCTTGGCCTGGGTGTAACGGTGCCGGGTCTGATTGACATTAAAACCGGCGTCAGTTACAGTTATCCGCAGTTTGGGAATAAGCCCTTGTCTGAATATTTCAGTGAGCATTTTGGTTTAACCGCTGTTATCGAGCACGATACGAAAGCTATGGCAGTAGGGGAGGCCTGGTTTGGGCTTGCCAGGGATAAGTCGAATGTATTATTCATAAACATTGGATCCGGCATTGGGTTAAGCATCATCATCAATGGCCAGTTGTATCATGGTCATTCTGGTTTTTGTGGGGAGTTTGGTCATATTCAGATGGACCCGGAGGGTGATTTGTGTTACTGCGGCAAAATTGGATGTCTTGAAAACATCGCTTCAGGTGCTGCTCTTGTGAAGAAATCACAGGAACTGATTGAAGGGGGCAAGAGTTCCATCATCAGCAATATTGTTGCCAAAGATACCTCCCGGATCAAGCTGAAAACCATTATTGATGCGGCCAACCAGGGAGATCTTTTTGCGATTGAGTTGCTTGAAGAAGCTGGTGAGTACCTGGCCAAAGGCATTTCCATCCTGATACACCTTTTTAATCCTGAGGCCATCATTATTGGAGGTGAGATGGCTGACGCCGGGAACCTCATCACTGACCCTGTGAGGCAAAAGCTCAACAAATACACCATGATGCGGCTGAAGGACGACACCAGCCTATTGTTGTCTGATTTAAAGGAGCGGGCCGGACTGCTGGGCACCTTACCCATTGTCGTGAACAATGTTTTTACTGTAAAGGATGGCAACACGCTGCTTTCGTGTTAATGCACTGATGCAAGTACCTCCTGACCACCCCAGGGTGATTGAATTCATCCCGGAAGAGCAACTCCTTGCCCAGCCAAACCTGGTGAATAATCCGTAATCTTGCGGCAATGCTGATGTGGCTTATGCAACAATGCTCGCCACATCAGCTTTTATTTTTATCTTGAGCACCTAAAATCTTTTCTCATCAAGCTTGTGATTATGAAATCAACAACAAAAAACAATAATTACATCGTTCCATTACTCATCGTGGGTGTAATTTTCTTTGTGATCGGCTTTGGAATAGGCATCAGTGGCTTTTTAACGCCTGCACTGCGCTCGGCGTTTGACCTGAATACCGGGCAGGCATACCTGGTTACCTTTGCCATTTTTTCTGCTTTCGTTATATTCGGACGCCCGGCGGGCTGGGTCATCCAAAAAATTGGATACCGA
>SKOK01000186.1 GCA_007120085.1 Bacteroidales bacterium
AAAAACTTTCACGTTTACAAATCATCCGCCGGTAGCGGAAAAACCTATACCCTGGTAAAGGAATACCTTAAAATCGTGCTGCGCGACCCCGGCGCTGTAAAACACATCCTCGCCATCACATTTACCAATGCTGCGGCAGCAGAAATGAAAGGAAGAATCATTGAAGAACTGGGCAAAATAGCAGCACTGGATGGGACAAACGCTGATAACAGTGCCGGGAAACTCCTGGATGGAATTCTTGAAGACTGGAAAGAAGATGAAGTGCCGCTGCTGCCAGAAGAAACACTCATCCATAACGCCCGGCTGGCACTGAAAAGAATATTGCACCAATATGCTGATTTCTCTGTAAGTACAATAGACAGCTTCATACACCGCGTTGTGCGCACCTTTGCCTTTGACCTGCACATACCTCTGAATTTTGAAGTGGAGCTTGACACCAAATCACTCATAAACAAAGCCGTTGACTTATTGATCAATCGCGTTGGGACTGATGCCAAACTGACCAGGCTGCTGCTTGCATATATGATCAACCAAACGGACGATGAGGCAGATACACGTTTGGAAATACAAATCGCCCAAATGGCTGTCACGCTCACCGAAGAAGACAGCACCGAACACATACAAAAACTGCGAACGCTCGACCTGCAACAGTTCGAAAAGATCGCTTCAAAGCTAAAAAAAGAGGTACGTCGTTTTGAAAAACATATTACCGGTGAAGCAACTCATGCAATAAATCTGATCATTAACAAGGATTTATCGCCCACGGATTTCTTCCAGGGAAAAAGAGGGATTTACGGCTATTTTCAACACCTTGCCAATGGCAATATCCGCGACAAGATCGAACCAAACAAGTATGTGTTCACCACCATAGAAGAAGACAAGTGGGTATCGGGTAAATGCCCGGCTCCGGCTAAAGCAAGCATCGCAGAGTTACAAGCTGATCTTACAAGATCATACAACACGATCAGGACAGCTGTTGATGAAGAGTTTGCCAGTTATATGAGGAACATCGCCTTGCTCCGAAACATATTTCCCCTTGCCGTGCTCAACGAAGTAGAGCTGATGCTGGAGGAGATCAAATCAGAAAACGTGCTGCTGCATATCTCCGACTTCAACAAGCGCATTGCAGCCATTGTCAGCGAGCAGCCTATTCCCTTCATTTATGAACGCCTCGGTGAACGCTACCGCCACTATATGATCGACGAGTTCCAGGACACCTCTGCCCTGCAATGGCAAAACTTGTTGCCCCTCATAGAAAACTCATTGGCCGGCGGAAATAATAGCCTGGTGGTAGGCGATGGCAAACAGGCCATCTACCGGTTCCGCAACGGCGATGTGGAGCAATTTGCCCGCCTGCCGGAACTTACGGATCAGATCCAGTCGGTGGCCAAACCTGAATGGCAGGTAACCTTAAGCAACAATTACAATTATGAACCACTCAACACCAATTGGAGGTCCCACCAGGAAATCGTTGCATTCAACAACAGCTTTTTCACCCACACGCGGCAGCATTTACCCGAAAGCCTGCAATCCATCTATGATGGCGTGCATCAAAATGCCCGCAAGGACAAACCTGGAGGCTACGTCAGCATCTCTTTCCTTGAAGCCAGCGAAGAGAACAACCTGAAGGAGGTGATGGTCAGCCGTGTGATCG
This sequence comes from Bacteroidales bacterium, assembly GCA_007120085.1. Lineage (GTDB taxonomy): Bacteria > Bacteroidota > Bacteroidia > Bacteroidales > UBA7960 > PUPG01. The sequence continues at coordinate 1,655 of SKOK01000186.1, forward strand.
CAGCCATCCGGCAATGCCAGGATGCAGGTCATCTGTTAAGCGACATAACAGTGCTTTGCCGTGCAAACAAAGATGCCAGCCTCGTGGCCCGCGAGCTCCTGGCAAACCAAATACCCGTCATTTCTCCCGAGTCCCTGCTGCTCAGCCACTCCAAAGAGGTAAACTTTATGCTGGCCGTGCTGCGGCTGCTGGATAACCCTGGTGACAGGATCGCCGCTGTGGAAATGCTTTCCTTCCTGCTTCACAAAGGAATCATCAAAAACCACGCAACACTGCACGGGTGCCTTATCGCAACCGGCCTATTCTCCCCGGAGAAACAAAAAACCACTGCTTCGCTCTATCCGGCCCTGGAACAAATCATCCGCAACAACGGGATGGACTTTTCCTTCAACCATTTCAGTCATCAAAACATTTACGACAGCTGTGAAAGCATCCTGAGGCAATTTTTCACCAAAGAACAACCTCCTAACCCCTTCGTGGCTTTCTTCATGGATGCCGTTTATGATTTTTCAGAGAAAAACATGCTGTCATACGCCGATTTCCTGGCCTGGTGGGACGAGCAAAGCAGCAAATACTCCATCGTTGTGCCCGAAGGCGTTGAGGCAGTGCAGGTGATGACCGTCCATAAATCGAAAGGGCTGCAGTTTCCGGTCGTCATTCACCCCTTTGCCCATCAAAAAGCAAACAAACCTACCAAAGCAGGCTTCTGGCTGAATAGCGAAGAAGCCGGCGTGCCGGAGTTGCCCGCAGCCTGGCTCAGCATGAACAAATCAGGACTGGAAGGAACTCCCTTCGAAGCAGTTCTTGAGGAAGAGATGGGAAAGACGTTCCTGGATATGCTCAACGCCACTTATGTGGCATTTACACGCCCCGTGGAGAAATTATTCATCTTCACAAAGAAAGAAGAAAGCCATAAACCAGCCACAGTAAATGGTTTGCTGCACGATTTCCTGGCACATGCCGGTTTATGGCTGGAAGACACGAATGAATATACATTTGGAGAATTTGAGTCCAGATCGCCTGATACCAAGGATTCTGAGCCGGGTGAAACACCATTCCGCGAGACGCTCAGCAACCCTTGGAGCCACGCGCTGCGCATGAAGTCGCACCACCTCGACAGAAGCATTATATTCGACAAAAGCAGTGCCATTGAACGCGGCAACCTTATGCACCGCGCAATGGAACGGATTGCCAGCATTAACGACCTGGATGCTGTGTTGCGCCAAATGCTGGATCATGGAGAAATAGATGAAGAAATTCGATCTGAGTGGGATGTCAAGATCAGGGAACTGCTTAAACACCCGGAGGTGGCACCCTGCTTCGCACCGGGCATCAAAATAAAAACGGAAGCCGGCATGTACGACAGCCATGGCAACTTCTACCGGCCCGACCGCGTCGTGTTTCTTGAGAACCAATGCGTGATCATTGACTACAAAAGCGGCAGCGCCTACCAGAAACACAACGAACAAATGGACACATATGCATATATCCTTAAATCAATGGGATACCCCGATGTAAAAAAGCTTTTGCTGTACCTGGACCAGGGCAAAGCAAAAACAGTCTAAATAAAAACTGTTGTCTCACAGGCATTTTCACCCTCCCAACAGGGGTGGTTTTAAACAATTATTTGTATTTTGCACCACCAAA
>SKOK01000281.1 GCA_007120085.1 Bacteroidales bacterium
GCTGTCATGGAATATGACAAATCAACGGATGTGATCCAGTTCCCTTCAGGAATGGTCACCGTAAGTTCACCCGGGCAGGACGAAGGCCCAACCCACGGGCTTTGCATGTCGGTTGGAATATCACCGCCGGTGTAAGTAACGACCAGGGGCGATTGGCCGAAAAGGCCAACGGCACAAAGAGTCAAAAAGGCTAAAAAAGCAGTAAGTTTTTTCATGATTATGGGGTTTTGGTTAGTCTTCATGCCGGCAGGTACTCGGGAAACCCTGCACCAGGGCAGGGAGTCCCGCAGTTTCCTGAACCACATGCCCAAAAAATAAGCACATGATTAATTAGCCTAAATTTACGACATAAACACCCATCATCCAAAAAAATCACCACGTGAAAACCACGGGGTTTCATGTTTTTTTAACAAATGATGCAAAAAGAACACCTGATAACCACCGGGTCGTGGAAAGACACTACCGATTGCCGATTATCGAATGTCGGAGTAAAGAGGCCGGTTTCGCTTCTGCGCTATATCTGCAGGATATGCCTGGTGAGGTTCTGGCCGGGTTTCAGTCCCATCTTTTGACGGATATTCGTACGGGTGTATTCGATGGTGCGGTAAGAGCGGTGGCTCAGGTCGGCGATGTCCTTGCTGCTGAGCTGGAGGCGAAGCATTGCGCACATTCTGATCTCCACGGGCGTAAGGTTGGGATAGCGCGATACCAGTTTGTTGATGAAGCCGTCGTTCAACTCGTTGAAACGCGTTTCAAAGTCATGCCACAACTCCTTGGTTTTACCGGTTTTCCTGAGCTGTTTTAACATCGACCGCAATTCTTGTGAAGTGTTCTGGTCGGCATTGGGAAGTATCTGCTTTATGTTTTCTTTCAAATTGGTGATCAGGTCGTCAGACTTCACCAGCGATAAGGCTTTGCCGGTAAGCTCCTGTTTGTTGGCATTAAGCTTCACTGCCAGCTTTTCCAATTCGCTTTGGCGGATGGTGAGTTGCTGTTCGGCAACCTTTCGCCGTTTTCGCAGGTATTTTATAAAGAAAAAGACCAGCATCCCTCCCAGCAATATGAATGCAATGGTAGATCGCAGCCATATCCGGTTCATTCTTTCTTTTTGCTGCAATTCCAGGATGGCCAGCCGGTTTTTTTCTGTTTCATATATGATCTGCAGTTCGGCAATGCGGGATTTGGTTTCCTTGTTGAAGATGCTGTCGGCCAGCATTTTTCCCTTTTGGTAATGATAAAGCGCGCTACGAAAATTGCCCTGCACACTGTCAATCGACGCCAGCTGGAGGTGAGCCTTGCTTTGGCTGAGCATCGAATTGATGTTTTCGGAGATGACCAGGCCACGCTCAAGGTATTGCCTGGCATCGTGGTAGCGTTCCAGCTCACGGTATATGCGCCCCATCCGGATCAGGATGTCGGCTTGCTGACCGGGTTGCCTTTGCTGGTCATAATACTCGTAAGCTTTTAAATAATATGACAATGCATCCTGCTTTATTCCGGCTATCAGATATGCTTCGGCGATGTTGAGGTTCAGGTTCATAAGGGCAGGATAGTCCGTTATTCGTTCTGCCAGCTCAAGGCCTTTGCCGGCATAATACAGCGTTTTTTCAAGGCCATCGGGCTGCATGCAATAATAAGCTGCCAGGTTGTTCCAGGCGTAAGCCTCAGCACGTTCGTTGCCGATGGCTGCTGCAAAGGAGGCTGCCTGCCGGTAATGGTCAACCGCCCTATTCGCACTGTCGAGCCTGTAATACACATTGCCAAGCAATGTCATGGTGTGCATCAGGCGAAAAGTGTCTTTTTCAGCCTCCTGGAAATCAGCCACATCCAGCAAGTAGCGCATGGCCAGCTCATACTGATCCTGCCTGTAATGCAGCATCCCAAGGTCGTACATTGATTTGGTCAACCCATGCCTGTTTTCTCTCTCTTTATCAATGCGCAAAGCCATTTCCAGGTAATGACGGGCACTGTCAACCTGTCCTGTCATACTATACAATAAACCGGCACTGTTGGCGGCCCGGGCTATTTCCGGCAAAAGAGCATTGGTGACAGGCATGGCAAGCACCTGTTTGAATATGGGAATGGCGTGTTCAGGCTCATTCGAAAACCAGTAATAATTACCCAGCGTGTTGAAATAATCCGCCTTTCGGATACCATCTGCGTCATTGACAAGGCCAGAAGCCTCTTCTAAAAACACCAGGGCAGAGTCCAGCTCTCCGGGCATCAGGGTTTCGGCAAGCAAAACGGAAGCATGCATCCTGTCATAAGGATCAGCAGCACCTTCACGCGCGTGGTGCAAACTGTCAACCCGGCCAGACACATCCGTAACAAGCATGGCCAGGAGAAGTAAAAGACCCGGGCGCAGGCCGGATGAACTCATTGCCGGTTTACTATGATGCATTTGCTTGTCCATAGAAGTATCGTCAAAAAGCACAAAGAGTTCCGAACATAATTATCGTTTATGGCTACACAACAACCTAAATATTAAGCTGCCCCTATCTTCAGGGCGTTCTGTTTCCCACCGCGAACCCTTTGAGCTTCGAGATTCCAGCTTCGAGGTTCAATAAAGGGTTGAATCTTCGAAAAGGGTATTTCAAAAATTGATTATTGCATTATTCACCAAATAAGAGAATAATGCTTACCAGGTCCAGTATGTTAATTATTCCGTCGCCATTCATGTCGGCATTGTCGAAGCAGAAAGGCTCAGGATTCAAGCCAACAAAATGGTTTACAGCGGCGATCACATCCAGCACGTTCACTTCGTCATCGCCGTTGGCATCGCCGGGCAGGCCGGTGAGCAGCAATTCCACCTCAACATCAGCATTTACAACAGTAATGCCTCCGCTGATGGGCTCGTAACAAAGGCCGGATATGGAATAATTATAATTACCGGACGCAATGCCAGTGAACACATAGTCGCCTGGGGCGTTTTCTGTGCCGTTAAGCACAACCACAGCGTTGTCAATGTCATTTCCATCTGCATCCACAAGCACAAAAGTGACGGTATAATTGTTACCGGGGTCATCAACAATGCCCAGCGTGCCGTTGGGTTGGATGTTTTGTGCATAGATGTCAGGGTTGCCGGCGCGGTTGCCCGTCCAGCTCAGCACCCACTGCCCGTTTGCATATTCGGATACGGCGGTATGGGTTTTTGTGCTGTTTGCAGATGATATGGGTTTGCTTTGCGTATCCCAGACAAAATCGCCATTGTTGTCGAGTCGCATGGCATGCAGGTTGTAATTTACTCCTCCGGTTGACTGGTCATACATGACAATGACATCCGGGCCGGCAGCCGCAACCTCATGAACAGTGATTGACGGTGTTCCCAATGGAATGATTACCTTGCCGCCCTCATCCCACATCAAGGAGCCTGAGGACGAAACCTTTTGACCGTTAAGGCCAAAGTAAAACTGGTCGCCGTCGGTCTCCGTCCAAAACACATAGAGGTTCTGGTCGTGGTCGGACTTTGCCAGTATGGGGTTAAACTGGTTGTTCGCTACCTGGTTTGATAACAACACGCCATTTCCTTGAAACTGAATCTGTCCGCTGGCGTTCACATGCTGAAGCCACGCTGAGGCTTGTGTGCCCGAAAGCTGGTAGTCGTGCCAGGTGATGTAAAAGCCATCGTTGCCGTCGGGTTTAAACGACAGGATCTGTGTCCAGGCGGTAATGCTTCCATCGTCGCAAATTACGGTTGGTGATGGCCACACTACATTTCCATTGTCATCGAAGCGCTGGGCTTTCAAGAGCCTGTCGGGCGCCCAGAACGGGCCGCTGTCTTCAAAGAATTTCATGATCACATCATTATTACCCACAGGCATCAGTTGTGGCCACGAATGGTTATTGACTCCTGAGAATGTGATGCCCAACTCGCCCCACTGTTTTGTACCGTCCGGACTAATTTTCTGCAAGATGATGTTTTCTTCTGACTGCCAGGCGAAGACGGCATTATTAGCCGCCGTTACGGTTACTTTTGGTGACACGTCGAAGTCGGGACTGTCAGACAGCATAATACCGTTGTTGCCCCAAACGAATGTGCCGTCGGGTGCAATGCGGTAGGCTACCACGTTGTTCTGGCCGCCGCTGCGGATGTCCTGCCAGGTAAGGATGGCGTGGTTGTCGTGGTCGGCAGTAAGGTCCCAGTCGGTAAGCCAGGTCATGCTGGGGTGGTCACTGATCAGCAAGCCGTTCTCTTCCCAAAGCATATGACCATCCTTGTCGAGCCTTTGCAGGCGCACATTATAATTGCCGGCTGATTGCGAAAAATAGCCGATGTAATAATCGCCATTCGGACACACGGCCACCTTGGAGATGGCTTCTTCGCCAGGCAGGCTGGTGATCTGAAGATTCTGCGCGGGATCGTCGCTCCACTGCGCCATGCCGGCAAATGCCACTGCCAGGAGCAGCAAGGCGGAGAATAATAGTTTTTTCATTGACGTTGTTTTTTGAAAAGCCGGCCATCATTGAAGAGTTGAACCTGACCGATTATGATATATAATTGGTGCTGTTGAAATTACATACACAAAAATAAACCATTATTCTTTCAGTTCATAATAAATATTGAAATAATTGATTTTATGCTAATTTATGGGAGTAGGCACAAACAACCCAAAAAACCATCACTTTTTAGGGTTATAACCCCAAAAAACATATTATAACAATGGATTAAAGCTGGAAAGACAATGTTGAGGGCATCCAAATTGTTCACATAGCTGATTTTTTAGTGATGCAGGACTATTACCACTGCAGCTAAGCACAAAAAGATATCAATGGCATCAACGGGCAATCCCGGCTTCGGGCTTTAAAACGCCGCGGGCCCTTCGAGCTTCAAGTTTCCAGCTTCGGGCTTATATTACTCCTGATCGTGCGATATCTCCTCCAGCGTCCGCCCCTTTGTTTCAGTCACGAATTTGCGTACAATGACGAAGGCCACAATGCCGAAGGCTGCGTATATACCGTATGATACGCCCAATCCGATGGCTGTCAGCAGGATCGGGAATGTGATTGTGATCAGGAAGTTGGCGCCCCACTGCGCCAGTCCGGCTACGGCAAGTGCTGCACCCCTGAATCTGTTGGAGAACATCTCACCGAGCATCACCCACATGATGGGTCCCCAGGTAAAGGCAAAGAAGGCGATATAGAGGTTGGCGGCAAAGAGTGCCAGCAGTCCGCTGGTGCTTCCCATCTGGATATTCTCTGACACATCGCCGGCACCTGAAGCAGCCTGGGCTCCAAATGCAAAGATGAGCGCAAGGAAACCCAGCATCACGGCCTGGCCTATGGCGCCGATCATCAGCAGGGGTTTGCGGCCTACCTTGTCAACCAGGTAAATAGCCAGGAAGGTAAATGCAATGTTTACGCTTCCGCTGATCACATTGGTAAGCAGTGCATCGGCTTCGGTAAAGCCGGCAGCCTGCCACAGCACAGAGCCATAGTAAAACACCACGTTGATGCCGGTAAATTGTTGGAGTACAGCCAGTGCGATACCCACCCAGATGATTGGATGCATCTTGCCGGTTTTTGCATTGATGATATCTGACAGCCGGGGCTTACGTTCCTGGAGCACAGTTGTTTTGATTTCATCCACCTGTTTTTGTGCAAACACGCGGTTGGTGAGACTCGCGAGCACATCGAGTGCCTTGTTCAATTTGCCCGCAGCTACCAGGTATCGTGGTGATTCGGGTATGAATAACAATAAAAGGAAGAATGCACTTGCGGGAATGAGCTCCATCCAGAACATCCAGCGCCAGGCATCATATCCCCACCACAAAGTTTCGGATGCACCACCTGCCGTTCCGGCCAGGTTATAGTTGCTGAAAAAAGCGAAAAACAAGCCGAGCACGATGGCCAGCTGCTGCAAGGATATCAAACGGCCGCGAATGTGCGCCGGTGCGATCTCACCAATGTATGCAGGCGACAGTATGCTTGCCGCACCGACGGCCAGACCGCCTAATATGCGAAACATGACAAACTCCGTTGAACTCCCGGAAATACCAGAGCCCCAGGCACTTATAATGAAAGAAAACGCTGCCACGATCAGCACGTTTTTGCGGCCAAATTTGTCAGCCAATGTGCCGGCAAAAAAAGCTCCGGCAGCACAGCCCAGCAACATCGATGCCACATTGAAACCGGTACCCACGGCATCGGAATCAAAAGCACCCTGCAATGCATCAACCGTACCATTGATCACACCACTGTCAAAACCAAAAAGAAAACCACCCAAAGCTGCCACAATCGACAAAAAAAGGATACGGGAAATGTTGGCCTTAGGAATGCCATTGTCAACTCGTTCGCTCATAATTTGTGTTTTTAAAGTTAAAGGCTACATAAAGTTTATGCCGTAAAAGTATTATTTTTTTAATTACGACCATACACTCATAAAGGATTATGCTGCTGTATGATAAAAAATCCAAATTTATTAAATATATTTGTGCCAACATACATCAAAAGTGAAGGCTTTAAAATCAATGGCCTGTTTTTTTATTTCGCATCCATAACAGCATCAACAAAACCATAAGGCGCTCATTTAATGATAATTAAAACACCCTAAAACAATTTTTAATCCTCATTCATTAATAAAAAAAAAGATGGAAGGACAAGTATCAAGACGTAAATTTATCGGTGGTGCAGCCCTTGCCACTGCCGGTTTTACAATTGTACCCAGCACTGTTATCAGCGGGTTGGGACACAAGGCCCCCAGCGACAAGCTCAACATTGCCGGCGTTGGTGTGGGCGGCAAAGGTTTTCGCCTGATGCGCGACATGCAAACCGAAAACATCGTTGCGTTGTGCGATGTGGACTGGCGCTATGCAAAAAACTGCTTTGATTATTTTCCGCAAGCCCGGAAATACTGGGACTGGCGCAAGATGTACGATGAGATGGGCAACGACATTGATGCAGTGGTCGTGGCAACATCTGACCACACACATGCGGCTATTGCTGCCCATGCCATTACACTTGGCAAACACGTTTACGTTGAGAAGCCTTTGACGCACACCGTTTATGAGTCGCGCCTGCTGACGCGCCTGGCTGATAAATACCAGGTGGCAACCCAGATGGGTAACCAGGGCGCATCAGGTGATGGCGTACAAACCCTTTGTGAATGGCTTTGGAATGATGAGATTGGGGAAGTGCGTAAAGTGGAAGCTTTTACTGACAGGCCCATTTGGCCACAGGGGCTGGCAAGGCCAAAAGACATGCAGCCAGTACCTGACACCCTGAACTGGGATTTGTTTATCGGGCCAGCCCCCATGCGACCTTACCATGAAATATACACACCCTGGAACTTCAGGGGATGGTGGGACTTTGGCACAGGTGCGCTCGGCGACATGGCTTGCCACATCCTGCACCCGGCATTCAAGGCACTGAAACTTGGATATCCTGTAAAAGCACAGGGCACCTCTACCCTGCTGCTTCAGGACTCTGCACCGCAAGCCCAGAAGGTCAGCATTGTATTCCCTGAGCGGCCTCGTGATGTCCAATCCAAAGTGGCATTCCCGGAAGTAGAAGTAGTATGGTATGACGGAGGCCTGCAACCAAGCAAGCCTGAAGGATGGCCAGCCGGACGCAACATGAATCACAATGGCGGTGGTGTGCTCTTCCACGGAACAAAAGACACGCTCGTTGTTGGTTGCTACGGCAGTAACCCCTGGTTGTTGTCAGGACGCGTGCCCAATGTCCCAAAATCACTGCGTCGTGTTGACACCTCGCACGAACTGGACTGGGTGCGTGCCTGCAAGGAATCACCCGAAAACCGGCTTGAAACAACCTCCTACTTTAAAGAAGCAGGACCGTTTAATGAAATGGTCGTGATGGGCGTACTGGCTGTCAGACTGCAGGAACTGCACAAAACACTCGAATGGGATGGCGCAAAGATGGAGTTTACAAACATCGGCGACAACGAAACCATCCGCATCGTCATCGAAGACGGATTCCAAATCACTGACGGGCATCCCACCTTCGACAAAACGATGACAGACCCCATCAATGCAAAGGCATTTGCACAAGAACTTGTGAAACACAACTACAGGCAGGGATGGGATTTACCGGGTATGCCGTAACACTTTAGCATGGGCTAAATTGGTTTAAGTGTTTAACTGTTGCACTTCGACTGCGCTCAATGTGACAAGTTTATTGTTGAAACGTTTGTTTGTTGATATGACCGGGATATTGTAATTTTTAGAACTTTTTATTTAAATCATTAAAAATCAAAACACAAGAAAAAATGAAAACATTAAAATCATTGTTAACGATGATCAGCCTGCTGGTGGTTGCCGGTTTGCTTTTCACTGCATGCGGCGGTGCTCGCGAGGCTGAGGAAAAAACGGAGGAACTGCCATTGAACACACTCTCACAGGAAGAAAAAGACCAGGGCTTTGTATTGCTCTTTGACGGCAAAAGCTTTGACGGCTGGCGTGGTTACAACCAGCCTGAATTCCCGGCTGAAGGCTGGGTCATTGAAGACGGCACATTGAAAGTGCTCGGCGCAGGTACCGGTGAAGCAGGCGGCAAGGGTGGCGACATCATTTACGATCAGGAATTCCTGGATTTCCACCTGAAGCTCGAGTGGAAGGTATCGCCCGGCGGCAACAGCGGCATCTTTTACCTGGGCCAGGAAATTGAAGGTGAACCCATCTGGAAGTCAGCCCCGGAAATGCAGATCCTCTGCAATGAAAGACATATCGATGCACAGCTGGGCGTTGACGGCAATCGCAAGGCAGGCTCTTTGTATGACCTGATCCCCGCAAATCCGCAAAACGCAAGGCCAACTGGTGAGTGGAACCTCGCCGAAATAATGGTTTACAGGGGCACGGTGGTGCACCGGATGAACGGCGAAGTGGTTCTGGAATACCACCTGGGCACTCCCGACTGGGAAAGAATGGTGGCTGACAGCAAGTTTGCAGAATACCCGTGGTTCGGAAAATATCAACCCGGTTATATCTCCCTGCAAGACCACGGCGACGACGTGTGGTTCAGAAACATCCGTATCAGGGAACTCTGATAAATCATTAAAGTACGTAGATTATTAGTCTGCAGACCTTTAGCACCATCTTATGACAAGAGGCGTTATCCTGTTGCAGGGTGTTAATGGCATCCTGAACAAGCTTTTGCCAGGAAGAGTCGCATGTGGGTGTTGTTAGGCCATGTTACGGCACAAACAAATTGACCGGATTGTCCTTGTGCACATCCACATCCGGATAATCGGGTTTAAAATCCCTCAGGTCGAATGGCCTGGTGATCAAATGAATGCCGTTTTTAGTAGGAAGCCGTAGTAGTAACTTTTTACCTTCCGGCCTGCTTCTTTCGATGTGATCGATCATCGCTTGAACGTAGCTTTCATCATGTTCACCGTCGATGTCAATGATCCATTTCTTGATGGTGTCATTATGTCCATCTCCGCAAGCCCTGTCGTAGGACTTTCTGATGAATGAATATTCACCATTGGCCATTGAATTGGCAATGTTTTGCATGGTCTTAAAAGCCACATTTCTGAAACTGCGTTTGTTTAGCCTGAGCATTGCCCTGGCATTAAACAATTTGCACACCGCCTTGATCTCATCATAGCGTTTTTCAAGGTATTTGAAGTTGCGAATGTAGTAGTTTTTGACAACCCTGCTGTTTGAACCCAGTTGCGGGTTTTCCTTTTTGCGTTGCATAATCTGCAGGTAGTAAAAGTCATCTTCGCTTTCAAACTCCAGCATGGGCTTGATTTGATCCAGAATATCAATCATGATGAATTGGGTATAGAGAAGTCCTGATCCTGTATTCAATTACAGGAAAGGGAATTATGATGTTTCAATGGTTTTTCTGTTCTTTTGGCTGAACTATTAATTCTTAAGCGCCTTGTAGATGGCTTCTGAGAAGTAGTGCAGATCCTGGGGAACGCGGCTTGTGATCAGGTTGCCGTCAAGCACCAGGGGCTCATCTACGAAGTTGGCGCCGGCTTCAACCAGTTCGGGTTCAACATCGGGGAAGGCCGTACACGTTTTGCCTTCCATAAGGCCTGCCGAAATAAGCACCTGCGGGCCATGGCAAATGGCGGCCGTCGGCTTCCCTGTAGCGTAAAATGCCTGCACAAACGCCAGCACATCGGCATTTTCCCGAAGCGTGGCAGGAGCACGGCCACCCGGCAGGATCAAACCGTCAAAATCATCAATGCTGACTTCCGTAACGGCCTTCTGGATATTAATGGTGAAATCGCTGTTATAAGCCTTCACCTCTCCCCTTTCGGGACCAATAACCGTGGCCTCCACACCCCTGTTGGCCAGGTAAGCCATTGGCATGTAAGCCTCACCATCATGGAAACCTTCTCCAACCAAAATGGCTACTTGTGTTGTTTTCTCTTTCATAGCTTCTTTTTCCTTTCCAGCATCACTAACGTCGCCACACTGCGTAAACAATGCGACAGATGCAGCAGTGAAAATAATGGCAATCATTTTTAACTTCATAATCATACATTTTTTGTTCAAAACACAAATATACGAAATTAAAATAATTTTTCCGTGCTTATTTTTTATTTTTTTTCACTGCTGTCCGGGGAAAAATGTGTGCTGGCTATGAAACGCTTGATATATATCGTCCCTACGGGACTTAACAGACTTGGGGGTTGCTTTTTGTTCTACCATTATTTTGCCCCTATCGGGGCAGTCCCGTTAGGGACAAAATAATGGTAGTCCCGTTAGGACGAAATAAAATTATACCGGACAGTAGTGATTTTTTTTGAAAAAGAATCTAAAATCAAATGATAATACGTGTTTCGGTTTTCAGCGAAGGAAAACACTCACGGTGGCAATCACGTCCTGCACGTTGATCACCCCATCGCCATTGGCATCTGCATTTAAAAAGCAAAACGGTCCGGGGTCAGAACCAAGGAAATAGCTTACGATTGCCAGCGCATCCAGCACATTGACCGTACCATCGCCATTGGCATCGCCGGGGATGTTATCCAGCACCACCTCAACCAGCATGTCCTCATGCAGTTCCTGCTCTCCTTCAGATGAGATATAGCAGTATTTGCTTATGAGGTATGAATGTGTGCCAGGGGGGATTTCAAAAACATAGTCGCCGGGGTCGTTTTCGATGTCGCCAACAGTGATTATTGCCATGGCAAGCGGCTCACCGGCAGTATTTTTTACCTCAAAGGTCAGTGTATGGGTTTGCCAAGGATAATTATGACTGCCGGCAGTTCCCTGCCATTGGAGGTACGGATAGCTTTGTCCGTTAATGATACCCCATGTACTTTGAAAATCCCAGGCACCGTATGTGGGCTCTTCAACCATTTCGCCGGTTGTTTTGCCAGTGCCACCCTCGCTGTTGTTTTGCCCTGATGTTTCTGTGTTCCAGAAGCTTTGGATTACCTGACCACCAAAGCGGTAGCCGATGAGGCCGCCCACGCCCCAGCTGGAGCCCTGCACTTCGCCAACCGAATAACAGTTGTTTACTGTGGTTTGCCAGTGATACCCCACCAGGCCGCCAACTGCACCTCCCCCACTCGCAGCACCGGTGGCATAGCTGTTAGAAATGGAACCACCCTCTGTATCGCCAACAAGGCCGCCCACAGAGTTACTCCCACTGATGTTACCAGTTGCATAGGAATGACTTATTGTGCCGCCCATATTTCTGCCTACCAGGCCGCCAACATACCATCCTGCCGTTACACTTCCTGTTGCGTGGCTGCCCGTGACCGTTCCGTTCACATTGAAGCCAACGAGTCCGCCGATACGACCATCGTTAGCTGTTACCGTTACATCTGCAGATGCGTTTTCAACCGTTCCGGGGTTGTTTTCACCAACCAGGCCACCAACGCGATACCCACCGTGTACGCTGCCCGTGGCATGAGCGCCGGATATGGTGCCCCGGTTATAGCCGGCCAGCGTACCCACAACGTAATTTCCGCCCGTAACATCTGCATCAAAAAGGCTTACGTTTTGCAAATGACCATCCACGCCCACATAACCCCATAATCCAACATTGCTGGTACCAGGCCTGTTGA
>SKOK01000204.1 GCA_007120085.1 Bacteroidales bacterium
CCAGTCCCTGGAGCAGCGCATCTCGTATTAACTGCCGGAGCTCAAGCTGCTTGCCGGCAACCACACCCCTTGAAACCGGCCGGTATAGTTCAGCATAGCGCGGACTGGCCAGGCGGTAACTCAGGTTATCCATGGTGCCGCTCACATCAATACCCAGTCGTATCGGCAAAGGTGAGTTTATAAGAGAGATGTGATAGTTAAAAGACATATCCAGGTTGTGCCGACCACCAACCACCGCCTCGTATCTGTCCATCACGATCAGGAATGGATACACATCAATCTCATTCCGGAAGATGGTAAACTCTGCGGAAAGACTGTCAACGCGGTTTTCAGCTTTCTTGCTAAAGCGTAAGGTACTGGCAATTTCGCTGAAAGTTTCGCCATCCATAAGTACAAGGTCTTTGCCACGGATGGAGGCTGCACCACGCAATGTTGACATCTTTAAGGTATAGGTGGAGTCCAGGTAGCTCTCAATGGCCATGTGAAATTCGCCTGCACCGCGGAAAGAACGCAGCATTGGCATGATGGTGTCAATCTCCGGAATCATCTGCAACAGCCGTTCAATCTCGATGTCGAGCATGTGGTAGTCAAGCCCCAGGAAAAGATGATTCTTCCGGGGCGTGCGGTACATTGCCGTCATTTGCATGCGTGCAGCCGGCGTGGTAAACCTGATGTCGTCGAGCAGCAGGATGCCATCGCTTATTCGCACATCACCCCTGATGCTGGTGGCTGTGTCAGGTCCCCAGATGGCTTGATTGATATTCGTTGCCAAGCTGATGTCTATGCCCTCAGGCACCATATAAGGGCCGGTAAATTCATAGTTCCCGGAATCATCAGGCATTTTGGTATTTTGTGATTCCGCCTCCAGTTGGTTCACATTGATGGCTTCTGCTGCTTCATCATCTTCTATGCCGATGCCGCTGGTCATTGTCATCAGTTGCATGATATCGGTTGTGGTGGAAACAAAGTTGAAGTTGCCCCGCAGTATGGAGTCACCCCTGAAATAAGACAGCACATTGTCAAAAGCACCTGACAAACTGAAGTCCGAATTGTCGATGATCATCCTGCTGTCTTTAATGTCAATGCGCTCCGGTTCAAAATCCATTTTAATGGCAGGAATTTGAATAGGGTGATTTAAAAACGTTGTGGCGATCAGTCCATTGTCAATGTTGATGAACCCATTTATGAGCCATTGCTGAAAGAAATCGTCCTGGTCTTTATCGTTTTCGACGTCAGTGTCAAGATGGATGCGTTCAAATTCGAAGAACTCATCACCCACGTGAGATGTTAGTTTTTCGCTGTTGTAGGCGAGTACAATCATAGAATGATCGTCTTTCCCGGGCACCGGGAATATGGAAGCACTTCCCGCAGGGTAGTCAACAGTGAGCCTTAGAGTGTCCATACGGGCTTCAAGATAGTCCATTTTGAATGAGGTTAGCAAGTCAGGAATCCGCGTGGTGTCGCGCAGGTCAGATGCTTCAAGCATAATTTGTGCATTGTCAAGCAGTGTTTCCACTAAACGACCTTCACCGGCTTGAATTCTGTTCGCATTAATGTCTGCAAACACAAATCCAGCCTTGTTGTTCAAGGCATAGGGATTGGGCATGGCAAAACCCAGGTCAGCGTTGTCAATAGTTACCCACAGGCTGTCAAATTTTATGTCCAGATCGCTGGTTGACACTTTCCCGGATAGTTTGATGTGCTCTAACTGCATTTCCATGACCTGGGACAGCGTGAAATCTGATCTGATGTTCCCCTCAGCACGGCCATGCATAACCAGGTTCATGCTTTCCGGAACGAAAGGGTTTAGTTCATCCAGGGAAACTGCAGCACTGGTATTCAACGCCATGCGGATGTCAGAAAACAGATTGCTAACCCTGCCCCTGGTGCTGTATGATGAGCGCGGGGTACTGGCACTCATCCTGTTGATAACCAGGTATGAGTTTTCATCAGTCAATAAGTCAGTCCGTAGCCTGAGATCTCCTTTGATATTGCGAAGAGGCCAAGGAACGTCAGTGTATTCGAAAGTGCCGCGGTCAATCTCAACATGCATCACAAGCACAGGCATGCTTGATTTCTTCATGTTGAAATCCACGTTACCTGTGGATAGTATGAGGCCATCTGCAACAATTCCTTCAATGAAATGCTCAAAAGAAGCAGGAATCATTGCCAACAGAGATTTTAAAGGTAAAGCTTCGGTAATTTGATAATCAATGTTTGCCAGGAAGTTCTCATCCGAAACATCGTTTTGCATTGATCCGGATAACACAAAGCCCATCCCATCAATGGAAAGAAAAGCATCACTGAAACTGGCGGATTGCTCAGAGATAACGGCATTTACCGGCAGGTTTGCCTTCAAATCAACATTTGGAAAATATACTTCTCCATTGTGTTCAAGGTACAATGTTGACCTTGCAATGTCAATAACCGCATCCAGCTTGTCGTCCCTCATAATGCCCGTCAATGCAGCGTCAAGTCCTTGTATCCCGGTATTTAAACCCATGGGAACATCTATGTAGCTGATGCTGATGTTTTGAAGTCTGACAGTTCCCATATTGATAAAGCTTATGGGAAACTCATCTTCTGTATCAGGTTCTTTGTCGTCCGAATCAAGCAGGAAATTATCGAAATTGCTGCTTCCCATCGAGTCAATGAAAGCATTTATGGTTCCATCTTTTAGTGATAGTTCAGATAGCAAAAGCTCGTTTCTTTTGCGAAGAGCCTCAATATCAACAAATCCGATGAATTCCCCAATAATGGCGAGGGTATCGGAGGGTGCTCCCTCGTGTGGATTGATCAAAACAACATCCTCAATCTTTAATCCAAGTCTGGGAAAAGTACTAAACAGGGTTAATTCAACTTTTCCAATCTCCGTTTGTCCGCTAATGTATTTTTCAGCTTGTTTGCGCACGATGGGGGTCAGCTTCTCCGGGGTGAAAACATACCAGGAAATAATCCCTGCTGCAATGATCAACAGCAAAATTAGAGATGCCAATGTGATCAAAAATATTTTCAGAAATCTTTTCATGGCTTATGTGTTAGGTATTTTTCATCGTTGACCACTTTAACGAATGAGAATGTTTTGCCAAACTCATCTCTATACTTCAGGGTGGTTGCCGTAAGTTCTGTCACCGTATAATACTTTGGCACTCTTCCTCCCAGTTCCATAATATGAATGTGCGTAAGATCAGACCTCACGAGTGTCCAGGTAAACTCCTGGGCTTCATCTTCACTAACATCATCCCCGGTATCCCACGTAGCGCCTGTACCATCGCTGTCGTAGCGGTAAAACAAAGTGCCTGATCGCCATTTGCCGATGAGCAGCTGTTCGTCAAAAGAAGGTTCTTCCTTTGCACAGCTGACGACGAAAAAAGATATCGAAACAACTGTAAATAAGTATATTATTGATCTTTTCATCATATAATCATTTTGTTAATAAATTTACAAATAATTTCAATACTCCGGTCGGTTTATGAAGAATTTGATCAAAAAATAAACCAAAGTATGATAATTTTGTTTTTATTTTATGATTTATGATTTTCCAAACATCATGTTGTTGAGCGGCACGGGGCGCAATGTTGGTAAAACAACATTTGTTTGTCATCTCCTCAAACATTTTAATCACCTTGAGATTGTTACGGTCAAGGTATCCCCTCACTGGCATCAATCCAGGCAGGGAAAGGTAATTTTGCTGGAAGAGGGGCGTTTGTTGCTGGCACGTGAAACTGACAAAGAGAGCTACAAGGATACCTCGCGAATGTTGCGATGTGGCGCCTCTGAAGTTTTTTATCTGCAATACACAAGTGAGGAGTTTCTTTTGAGAGCTTTCGAACATTTAATTGATATGAATATCGTTTCCGGCCCTATGATAATCGAAACCGCGATTTTGGGAAAATATATCAAACCGGCGCTGCATCTCAGGATAAGCCGGAGCGATGTTCCTCCTTCTGATAAACCCTTGCCCAATGTTCCATTCGACAGACTCGTGACTTTCGATGGTGAGGATTTTGACCTTAAACCCGGCTCAATATGTTGGGAGAATGACAGTTGGACGCTCGAAGCAAAAATTTAAAGACACTTTTCTATGCTGGTCCACAATTTTTCTGCCGTTTGATCCCAGGAAAAGATCTCTCTGCGTGCCCTCCCCCTTTTTATAAGTTTATTCCTGAGTTTTTCACTGTCTGCCATTTGGAGCATCGCATTTGTGATGGATTCGATAGAGTAGGGGTCAACAAGCAATGCGGCATCCCCAGCTACTTCAGGCATGGCGGTGATGTTGGATGTAATGACTGGCACATCGCAATACATGGCTTCAACGATAGGGATGCCAAAACCTTCGAAAGTAGAAGGCAGCACCAATGACAATGAAGCACCTACAAGCCTGGCAAGTTCCTCGCGGTCAACCCGGCCAACAAAATGAATCTTTTCTTTATGATGCAAATGATCTGCCTTGCTGTTGAAGAAGATGCTTGAGAACATCGGTACACCGGCGACTACGAGCCTTACATCGCGGTTACTGCGCGCACAAAAATCATCAAAGGCAGAAAGCAGCTTATAGATGTTTTTACGGGGATTCAGGGCGCCAACAAAGATAAAATAGTCCATTCCCTCCGTGTACTTCTTCTTTATCTCTTGTTTTTGTGGTCTGCTTAAGGGAACAAATTCCCTGCTGCTACCATTATAAACCACATCAATTTTGCCAGGATCAATGTCAAATGATTTTGCAATATCCTGCTTTGAATAATTCGAGACCGTTACGATGCGTGAAGCATTGTGTGCATACCCGGGAAAGAAGCTTTCATAGTATTTCCGTGACAAATACGGCAGGTTTTTTGGAAAGTGCACGAAATTCAGATCGTGCAAGACAATCATTGACTTATGTTTTTTTGGCACATTAAAGCCATCGGGCGAAACAAAAAGGTCGATTTTGTGTTTGCTCAGCAATGACGGTACGGCAAAATTGTAATGATTATACCACAATACCGGATGCCTGCTTGGAAGTTTGGTTCGTAAGGGGTGTACATTGGAAGAAAAAATAAACTCCTTGTCCCATGTCCGGTCAAAAATAAAATAGAACTGGTGTTCCGGATGCAACCTGGTAATTCTCTTCAGGGTTTCATATTCAAACCAGCCAATTCCTTCCAGCTTATCTTTTATAAGTAATTGAGTGTTAACTGCTATTTTCATCCTGACTGTATTGGTGTGATTGCCAATGTTCAAACTAAAAATAATAAATGACGTTCAGATGACAAACAATAAGTATGGTTGTTTCAGGTATTTTAGGTATGTTTGTCTTTACGTTAATTTGTATGCAAAGATATTTATAAGAATTGTTTTAAGAAATTTTGATGCAAAATAGGATTGAAAAGGAGAGGGCTTTTCATAATGAGGCTTTTTCGACAGGTATTCGTAAACCCCTGGATGCTTATTATAGTATTTTTGGCAACATCAGGAATGATTTTAAGAAAAGGCTGGATGGTTTTGCAGAAGGGAATACCGTATTAGAGTGTGGCTGTGGTTTAAATAGTTATGCAAATGAGCTTGATGCCATGGTAAAGACGCTCGCAGGCATTGATATTTCTGATGAAGCAGTACGTCAGTCAATAGCAAATGCCGAAAAAGCAGGCTTGCGTAATTGCAAGTTTAAGACAATGAATGCAGAGAAACTTGACTTCCCAGCCACTCATTTTGATTTGATTTTTGGTGTAGGGATCATCCATCACCTCGACCTGCCGGTGTTTTATGAAGAAGCTCGCAGGGTATTAAAAAAATCGGGAAGGATGCTTTTTATGGAGCCACTTGGATACAATCCATTTATTAACATCTACCGTTATCTTACACCCAAGCTTCGGACCCCTGACGAGCATCCTCTGAAAAGAAAGGATTTGTTGCAGTTATCAGGGTTTTTCAAGTACTGCAAAATAAGTTACTATCACTTTTTCACACTTTTAGCAATTCCTTTCAGGAAAACCCGAGTGTTCAATCCAATGCTCAGGGTGCTAAATGGCCTGGATCAGTTCTTTTTTCGGTACATCCCAGGTTTTAAATATCTTGCATGGTATGTCATCATCGAAGCAGGTGCACCGGAATAAGCATAAAAAAACGCCCTTTCGTTAAGTGAAAGGGCGTTGAAAAAGATTTTCAAACTTTTTGTCTCACAAGGATGATCTATGACAGTTTAACATTTGCCGCGTTCATTCCTTTTCTGCCTTCCTGCAGTTCAAAGGTTACTTCGTCGCCTTCGCGAACCTGGTCAACCAGACCGGTGGCGTGTACGAAGAATTCTTCTTCTGTTTCGTGATCTTTGATAAATCCAAATCCTTTAAGTTCGTTGAAGAACTTTACTGTTCCAGTTTTCATAAAAATGTAATAATTTGATTAAATAATTGAATTGATGAGCGCGGCATTGATGAGAATAAATTTTTTGGAAAAATTTTTCGGGAATCAATAATACGGAGATCAATTCTGACTTGTTAATTTATAATTCGCAACAAAGATAATATAAAAAATGCATTACCTGCAAAAAATCGTATTATTTTTTTAAAAGTGCCTGGTTTATTGTATTTGTTCCAGGCTTTTTGCCAAAAGGTCAGCCAGGTGCAGTGTTTTAATGTCCAGATTATGCTTATTGATGAATGACTGCAGGTGCATCAGGCAAGATGCTTCTGTGGAAACGATATATTGCGCACCAGTATCAAGGGCGTGCTCCACTTTTTGTTCTGCCATGGCTGTTGATATGGCCTCGTGCTTGATGCTGAAAGTGCCTCCAAAGCCACAACACTGGTCCTTGTCCTTCATTTCAATCAGTTCAATCCCCTTTACATTTTTTAGCAATTGAACAGGTTCATCTTTTAAACCATATTCGCGCAAAGCTGAGCAGGCATCGTGCATTGTAACCCTGGCTTCAAATGTTCCGCCCAGCTTTTTAACTTTTAGTACATTGACAAGAAAATCAGAGAATTCATAGATTTTTTTTGCAAGGTAGTTGTTTTCATTATGAAGGGCGGAGTTGTAAAACATCTGCGCGTAATAGTTTCTAACCATTCCAATGCAGGATGCTGAAGGACCTACCACGTAATCATAATGTCTGAAATCCCTGATGAATTTTTCACCAAGATGCTTTGCTTCATCCCGGAATCCCGAATTGAATGCGAGTTGTCCGCAGCAGGTTTGCTCAGGATTGTAATCAAATTGCATCTGCGACCTGCTGATCTCCTGGGCTCTTTTAAGAACGGTAAGCATACTGAAACCCGTATCCGGGTTTAGCTGGTCAATAAAGCAGGGTATGAATAAACCTATGTTCATAATCTTTGTTTGGGTATTAAATAATCAAATCGTAATCAAAAGTTCAGCCGCTGCCGCAAGGCCTCAAAAAGCACGATCCCAGTGGCCACTGATACGTTGAGTGATCCAATCCGTCCTTGCATCGGGATGGATGCCAGGGTGCCGGCCATTTTTTTGGCCGCCGCAGATATACCCCTGTCTTCCGATCCCATCACGATTGCCAGTGGCCCGCTTATCTTTGCTTCATAGATGTTTTGCCGGGCCCTGTCGTCGAGCGCTACCACGTCTATTCCACAAGCCTTTAGAAAGCTGATTGCATATACAATACCTGATTCCTTGCATACAGGAATGCGTGACAGCGCGCCTGCTGAAGCTTTGATAGCATCAGCGTTAACTGGTGCAGTGCCTTTTTCTCCAATCACAATGGCATGCGCGCCGGCACATTCAGCCGAACGGGCAATGGCGCCCAGGTTTCTGACATCTGTAATGCCGTCAAGCAAAACCAGCAAAGGCATTTCTCCTGAATCTATGATGGCAGGCACAACTTTCTCCAGTGACTGGTAAGCAATATGTGGTATGAAAGCCACAACTCCCTGGTGATTGTGTTTCTTGAACTTGTTCAAACGTTCAGAAGGAACCATCTGGAATGGTATCTTGCTGCTCCTGATGAGCGAAAACAATTGCTGAAAGTTGCTGCCCTGCAGACCTTGCTGTACCAGCACCTTTTCAGGTTTCCCTCCATTACTGATGTATTCAGCTAATGGATGTATGCCAAAAATATAATTTTCCAATTTTTAACTCATTAGTTGCTTGTGCGGATTGTTTAAAAACCGCAGGCGTGGTTATTGTGCAAATGTCGCAAAAAAAATTCAATGCAGTGACCAATCTATTTCCCTGTCCCCATTTGCTTTTAATATTTTATTGACTGCCGAAAAGTGCCGGCAGCCAAAAAAGCCCCTTGATGCTGAGAGAGGTGATGGGTGCGGTGCCCTTAGAATATGGTGTTTGTCAGTGTCAATAATCTTAGATTTGGCCTGCGCATAGCTGCCCCAAAGCAAAAAAATCAGGTTGTCACGGTGTTCAGATAAAGTCCTGATGGCAGCATCAGTAAATGTTTCCCAGCCCTTATTCTGATGCGACCCCGCCTGATGGGCACGCACCGTCAGGGTTGCATTGAGCAGCAAAACACCCTGCCGTGCCCACGATTCAAGGTTGCCGTGCCCAGGTATCGGAATCCCCAGGTCGCTGTTCAGCTCCTTGAAAATGTTAATCAGAGAGGGAGGCTTCCGAACCCCATGATTAACCGAAAAACATAAACCATGCGCCTGCGCCGGCCCGTGATAAGGATCCTGTCCAAGCAATACCACCCTGACCTTATCAAATGGTGTGTGGTCAAAAGCAGCAAATATCTTTGATCCCGGAGGGTAGATCTGGTGATGACTCTTTTCTTCCAGTAAAAACTTTTTCAATTCCAGGAAATAAGGAGCTGAAAATTCATGCTGCAATGCCTTGCCCCAAGTTTCTTCAATTACAGGACGAATGGATAATTGGTTCATGGTTACGGGTTCATGGTTTCTGGTTTCTGGTTTCTGGTTACTGATTGCTGGTATGCGTCATTTTGAATTGAGCCTTGGTAATTATTCCAGGGATGTTGCTGGCGGATAATCTCTCAACGTTTTCTTAATTAATGGAATACGAAGTGCTTGACCAGCTCATTAAGGTCAAGGCCGCCAAAATTGCCGGAGCTCATCATCAGGAAGCATACGTTGCCAGGTTCAGTGCCAAACAGGGCGCTCTTTAACTTATCCGTGTTATTAAACACCCTGATTCCCGGCTTTTCGAATGCCCTGGCCACCATATCCTGATGCAGGTCAGGCAATTTTTTTAATGCCAGTGCTTTGGGATTAAAAAATACGATGGATACATCGGCAGGCTCCATGCTTCCGGAATACTGATCCAGGAAATGCGCACTCAGGCTGCTGTATGTATGCAACTCCATGCAAGCCACCAGCTTTTTGCCGGGATAATTTTCCCTCACTGCCTCTACCGTGGCCCTAAGCTTACTGGGTGCGTGGGCAAAATCACGGATGACAACCGTGTTGCCGTCATCGTAAAGGATTTCCATCCGCTTGCTGGCTCCTTTGAAGCTTTTAATGGCCTCAAAAAACAACTCTCTGCTGATGCCCATCTGCATCGTAACAAAGCTTGCAGCCTGCATATTCAGTAAATTATGCTTTCCAAACAGGCTCACCGGGTAGGAAACACTATCTTTTATAACATGGGTCACACCATCCCTGTTTGAATAATCAGGAAGATCATAAGGATATAAGGTTATCAATTCGCTGGCTTCTGATTTGCATAGCTCTTTCACGCGTTGATCGGCAGCGCAATATATGAGTTTTCCACCTGGTTCAATGCAATGAATAAACTTTCGGAACTGGTCCTGGTAATCATCAAAAGTCTTGAATACGTTAATGTGGTCCCAGGCAATGCCGCTGATGACGGCAATGTGAGGTTTGTAAAGATGAAATTTTGGCCTTGGATCGGTGGGCGAGCTCGGGTATTCGTCTCCCTCCATCACCATGAAGGGTGCGTTTTCGGAGAGCCTCACCATAACTTCAAACCCTTCAAGCTGGGCGCCAACCATATAGTCAGCATCAATGTTATGGTATTTTAATACGTGCAAAATCATTGAGGTGATGGTGGTCTTGCCGTGACTGCCACCTATCACAATCCGGGTTTTGTTTTTTGATTGCTGATAGAGAAATTCGGGATACGAATAAATATCCAAACCAAGCTCTTGTGCCCTTAGCAGCTCTGGGTTATCAGCTTTTGCGTGCATCCCAACGATGACTGAATCCGGCATTTTCTCAATCTTTTCAGGGAACCAACCAAACTCACCCGGTAAAAGCCCGTATTTCCGCAGGCGAGTAAGCGACGGTTCAAAAATCTCATCATCTGAACCTGTTACCGCATACCCCTTTTGATGCAATGCAATGGCAAGGTTATGCATCGCACTGCCACCAATGGCAATAAAATGTACCTTCATAACGTCTTTTTTGATTGTGTAAAGATAAGGGAATTGTGTCTAACGAATATCTGGTTCGGCCAAATTTTGAACTCGTAAACCATTTGTTTATATTGTTCGCACATAGCGTGCAGGTTTTTGTAAATTTGCATCGGGATTTGTGATATTAAAACCATAAGCTTACATACTGACTTAATGCCTTAGAAAGTATTTATGGCAAGCATTGTAATTCTGGGTTCAGCATATCCGCTTCGTGGCGGAGGGCTGGCAACTTTCAACGAAAGACTTGCCAGGGCATTGATGTCCGCCGGTCACAAGGTTTGTATATATACCTTCTCTTTACAATATCCCAGCCTATTGTTTCCGGGAAAAAGTCAATATTCCGACGAAGCCCCTCCCAAGGATTTGGATATCAGGGTGAAAGTCAATAGCATCAATCCGGTTAACTGGATCAGGACAGGAAACGAACTCCGAAAATTAAAGCCAGATGTGCTGATTATCAGGTATTGGCTGCCCTTTATGGCGCCTTCTCTCGGCCTTATAGCAGCCATCACAAAAAAAAACAAGCATACACATATTGTAGCCATTGCCGATAATATCGTTCCCCACGAGAAAAGGCCCGGCGATACAATGCTAACCCGATATTTTATAAAAAAACCGCATACATTCGTTTGTATGTCGGAAACAGTCCGAAAAGATCTGCTGCAGCTTGGTTTTCCAGATCACAGGATCAGGAAAACGCTGCATCCGCTCTACGACAACTTTGGCGATGTAGTCGAACAGGAGCTGGCCAGACGCGGGCTGGGTCTTGCAGATGAAGTGCATCTTGTTCTTTTCTTCGGATTCATTCGCGAATATAAAGGCCTGGATCTTCTATTGAGGGCTTTTGCAAATAAAAAAGTTAAAAAGTTGCCTGTTCGCCTGCTGGTTGCCGGAGAGTTTTACGCCAATGCCGACTATTATCATTCGCTGGCAGATGAGCTTAACATAAATGACCACGTCATCTGGCATACAAATTTCATTCCCAATGAGAAAGTGAAAGCTTACTTTTGTGCTTCAGACATGGTTGCACAGCCATATAAGCATGCCACACAGAGTGGCGTAACGCAGGTGGCCTATCATTTTGAAAAACCTATGCTCGTAACCAATGTAGGAGGGCTTCCTGAAATGGTCGAGCACGGACAAGCAGGCTACGTGGTTGAGCCTGATTCAGAAGCAATCGCTGAATGCATCGCTGACTTTTTTATCAACGAGAGGGCTAAACCAATGAAAGCTGCATTAATAAAAGCCAAAAAACGTTTTTCCTGGGACAGGCTTGTGAAAAGCATCCTGGAATCTGCCAAACTTCAATGAAACAATGCTATGGAGACTAAAAATCAGATCATAGAGTCCATCAAAATCAAACAACTGATACTTGCTGATGACGAGCTGGCATCAACATTAAAAATGGCAATTACAAGCATTGTTGAAACCTGCAACAATGGTGGAAAAGTGCTTTTTTGTGGCAATGGGGGCAGTGCTGCTGATGCACAACACCTTGCTGCTGAACTCAGTGGCCGGTTTTACTTTGATCGACCTCCCATCAACGCTGAAGCTTTGCACGTGAACTCATCATTCGTTACCGCCAC
>SKOK01000008.1 GCA_007120085.1 Bacteroidales bacterium
GCGCCGAACAGGTTTATACGCAGCGAAGGGCCAGTACTGAAGAAAGGGAACCGCCGGTCTGGGTCTTCACCGGTTGCAGGATCGAGAGTGAGCTGACTGTTGCGATCCCAGGCAATGCCGGCATCCAGAAACCAGGAGAGCTCAGTAAAAAAGAAGCCGCTGGATATCAGAGCAAGTCGTTCAGGACCGGTAAAAGGCAGACGCACCTCCAACCCACCTAGCAGCATACGGCTTCCCTGCAGCTTCCTGAATGTTGCATTGATCATCTCGGGATCATCACCGAAAGTTTTTTCTATCTGCCTGAGCGTGGAGTAGTCATAACCCCTTACAAAACCCGGATAGGCAAGATAAAGCGGGTACATAATATCGTTGCGGGCACCGGAGCCATAGCGTCCGAAGTGTATTCCACGCACAGCAAAGGTAAACGGCCTCACCTGGAAGTAATGCCGGTAATCAGCCGTGACGCTGTACATATTAACCCTTCCAAACATACGCTCACCACTTAAACGATACCTGTAACCAGCCATTGGAGAGGCCATCCCAAAGAAAGAATTGTCTCCTACATACGCAAGGTTAAGACGTTGAAGCGCAAAGCCATCAGGTGCATCCAAACGTTCCCTGTAGGGAAGACCAAGAAAATCAGGGTTAATACCTCCGAACTGATTGTAATAATAGTTTATGGCATCAATGCGATAATAATACCACAGCAAACTGCCGGACATTTCAACGCGCCTGGTAGTGGATATTGGATAAAAAGCAAAGGCAGATATCTGATCCTCAAACTGCCTTATTAGCAACAACTGCATATTAAACACATTCTCAAAATCCTCTTCCCTGTAAATATTTAGCCTTGAAAAAATGTACGGGATATGAGAAACCGAACCACCCCAGTTGATTTTGCTTTTCTGGTTAAGATAGGCCACCATTCCGCCAAAATCATAAATTTCACCATTCACCGCAAGCGTAGTAAATAGCTGGTTGTCACCAATGATATCCGAAAACATCATGCTGACACCACCTGACATACCTGTGCCAAAACGGCTTGTGGCTACCCCAACGCCCGAACTGCCGATGAATGAAAGGCCAAACCGGGGGTCGTAAGGCCGCTCTGCAAAGGAGTCAGCCGGCCAAATGCCTTCTATGGGCTCCACGTCGAGGCTGGCATCTACAATGGGGGGCATGGGGCGTTCGAAAGGGGGCAACGTGGCGGCTGTCATATCCACAACCATGGGATCCACTTTCACACGGTCAAAATCTGTATCATGTGCCCTCAAAATGGAGTATTTCCCATTTTGAAAATGACTGTAAAAAATATCACCGGTCTCCCTGGCAATGCTGATTGAGGGAGTCATATGCGTAATTCCGCTGATGCCGGTGTAAAAATCGGTCAGGCGCAACACATCCCCATTCTCAAGATCAAAAAAGTGAAGGTTGCGGTATCCATCCGCATTTGTGAGAAAATAGAGGCCATCCCCGTCAACCGAAAACACTGGGTTAACGTTTTCAGCCCCGGGAAATATATCAAAAATTCGGATGCTGCGGTTTGAATCTTGCAAGTCCATGATTGCCAGGTTCATCCTCATGTTCAGCTTATCACCCTTTTGGGATGTCTGCGGACGGTCAGTGGCAAAGGTGAGATAGCGCCCATCGGGAGAAAAGGACGCATGGATATAAGAATACCTGTCGTTGGTCAGCCATTCCACGTCCCTCGAATTCAGATCATACTTAAAGAGATTGGGGCGGCCATCAACAAGGCCATTGAAAACAATGTAGTTTCCATCTGGAGACCAAACCGGATTATTGAAAGAAGGGACACCGGGGATCTGTATCTCACGCGTACGACGTGGGCGATTAACGTCAACAATAATAAGCTGATTCATCCCCTGCTTAACGGCCACGTGGGCAAAATGCTTGCCATCGGGTGACCAGGTGCCCATGGACTCAAAAAAGTTATACCCATCGATATCACCTGTACGCGATGCACTTGACAATTTGCGAATTATATTCCCGGTTTTTGCATCTGCCAGGAACAAATCAATGGAAAGCAGGTCTCGTTCAGAAAAAAAAGCCACCAGGTTGCCGTCCGGACTAACTGACGGGCTGATGTTGATATACCCGGAATTCTCCGGTGAAACAATTTTCTCTCCTACCGGCACATGCCTTGCTGAATCAGCCATTAAGGGCTCGTAATGAGTGATATATGAAGCCTTCCACATATTGGAAACAGTGCGCGCACTCAAGCCTACAATCCGCTCCATCGCGCGCTCATACCCAAACTTTGCCGTTTCTGAGAAGAGGGGAACGATCAGGGAATCACCCCAGGTGCGGCCAAAAAAGGAAACAAAACCATGGCCAAACCGATATGGATTGTATTGATAACTTCGCGTCATGTCGCGCAAGGATGGAAAATCATCATTATGGATGGCATCGCGCATAATCATCGCCGTATGAGCATCAATACTGCCAATGGAAAAATACTCAGCCATACCTTCTACAAGCCACAGAGGCAGGTTTTGCATCGAATTCAATGACAAAGAATCATCCAAAAACAAACTTCTAAAGTGGAAAACGTGAACCAGCTCGTGGCCTATCACGTGATCGGTCTGGGCATTGGTCTCCAGTATGGGCATCACAACCCTGTTTTTCAGGGCTTCAGTAACACCCATCGTGCCTATGCCAATCATGCCGCTAATCGCAGTGGTTTGCTGAAAATCAGGATGGTTGGCATATATTATGATAGGGTTCTGCGTCTCAAACGTATCCCTGAACAATTTCTGGTGCCTCACATACCATTTCTCAAAAGAATTGGCTAAAAACTCAGGGATAGAGTCATCTTCAAAGTAATGGTAGATGTCAAAATTTGGGGTTTGAAACACATTGAATTCAAACCTTTGGTAACTGGGCCGGTTGCGTCCAAAGTATTGAGAGAAACTGCTTTCTGTAAGAAAAAACAACAGACTCAACAATATCAACAAGCTGCGAAAGTATCTTGATATACCAGTGTAATTATTCATATTTCTCCTTTTTGCATTGGAGGCCGCAAAAAAACAACCAGCCATAAAAAATATCCAACATTCAAGCAACGGTAAAGTTACAACAATTAATTAAGCGCAAAAATTATTCCAAAGCCTGAAAACTTATTTCATTTATTAAACATCAGTACAAAGACTTTGTTTTACCTATACACCCACTGTTTAGCATGGGGCAATTATGGCATGCATCACAAAAGATCATCAAAATGAATGGCTTATATTGATTTTTTTAGCAATTTTGCACAAAAACAAAACCCATGACAGAGCTGGAAAAGTATTTCAGTCAATTTCGGAGTCATATTATTGGGATCGACCAGTCCTATATCAGCCCCTACGGCCGTAAAAAAATTGTTTACGCTGACTGGATTGCCAGCGGGCGAATGTACAGGCCCATTGAGCGAGTGATCACCGAGCGATTTGGCCCTTTTGTGGCAAATACGCATACAGAGGCCAGTGAGACGGGCACCCTGATGACGAATGCTTATCATTATGCGCATCGCCTGATCAAGGAGCATATAAATGCCGGCCCAAACGATGTGATCATCACCGCAGGCAGCGGAATGACGACTGTGATCAACAAGTTTCAGCGGATGCTGGGCCTTCGTGTTTGTGGTGACCTCATCGACAAACCCTGCTATAAAGAAACGGAAAAGCCTGTGGTTTTTATCACACACATGGAACACCACAGCAACCATACCTCCTGGTTTGAAACCATGGCAGACGTGGTACAGATAAAACCTGATTCAGAACTGTTGGTTGACCTGAACGACTTGAGGGAGCAGCTCGAAAAACATAAAGACCGCAAACTAAAGATCGGCTCTTTTACAGCTTGCAGCAATGTAACAGGCATCGAAACACCCATTCATGAAATGGCAAAGATCATGCATGAACACGGTGGTGTGTGCGTCGCCGATTATGCTGCATCAGCTCCTTATACCGATATCAACATGCATCCTGGTGATCCGATGGAGAAACTGGATGCCGTGATGTTTTCTCCACACAAATTCCTTGGAGGGCCCGGCACATCCGGAGTGCTGGTGTTCGATTCAGCATTTTACAACAGCAAAGTGCCGGATAACCCCGGCGGCGGCACTGTTGACTGGACCAATCCCTGGGGGGAATATAAGTACATTGACGACATTGAATTACGGGAAGATGGTGGCACACCCGGGTTTTTGCAAGCCATCCGCACAGCACTCTGCATTGACCTTAAAAACCAGATGGGCACCGAAAAAATCAGGCAGCGGGAAAATGAAATGCTTGACATCCTGTTCAAAGGCATTCGCAGCATCCCGGACACGCACATTCTGGCCAACAACATTGAAGATCGCCTTGCCGTGATGTCATTTTATTTTGACCACATCCACTACAACCTGGTGGTAAAACTGCTCAGCGACAGGTTTGGAATACAGGTGCGCGGCGGCTGTGCATGTGCCGGCACCTATGGGCACTTCCTGCTTGACGTGGACTACAATCTCTCACGCCAGATCACTGAAAAGATCAATACCGGCGACTTATCTGAGAAGCCTGGCTGGATCAGGTTATCCCTGCATCCCACAATGACCAGCAAAGAGATAAAACATATCATCAGTGCGCTGGGGCAAATTCACAAGCACCATAAGGAATGGGCTGAAGACTATGATTATCTCAGGAAAAAGAATGAATACCGGCACAAGGCCGACACAACAGACAATACGGAGAAGGTTAAAAAGTGGTTCTTATTGCCTGCCCCGAAAAAAGAGTTACCTTCCTGGCTAGGAATTAAATAGCCGTTGAAGTTTCTTGACCTGTGCGTCCCACAAGCGCTCTGTAAAGTCCAGATCGTGATCCTCAGCATAATCGACGATCACCAGCGCAACCTCTGAGGACACAGGTTCATTGGTGATGTGCATTTCCAGGCATTGCTCGCGCGAAGGATCATCCAGCCAATGCAGATGTACGCACTCATTTTCACGGCATTTAACCAGGCGTGCCTTTTGCTCAGAACCTTCCCACTTGAAATGAAAAACATCCCCCTCAACCAAAACCATGTCGGCAAACCAGCGCGACAAGCCCTCTGGGGTCGAAATGGCCGTAAACAATAATTTAGGGGTTG
Source organism: Bacteroidales bacterium (assembly GCA_007120085.1). Lineage (GTDB taxonomy): Bacteria > Bacteroidota > Bacteroidia > Bacteroidales > UBA7960 > PUPG01. The sequence goes on from SKOK01000008.1 coordinate 5,128, forward strand.
TCTTTAACCCATATTCCAGCTGAATTCTCTTTAGTGCGCCCATTGATTTCTAAATTTGACTCTATGGTGCAATATACAAAAAATAAAACAGTTCCCGTGTTTTTTGCGAATAAATTTTATTCTCCCTGCTTGACTTTGATTGATTAGTTTTGCACCCGGAAGCTTCTCACAAGTTGATCATGAAAAATGCATACATTTATTTACTCGTTTTACTGGCGGTAACATTCTGGGGTCTGAGCTATGTATGGACAAAGATGGCCTTTGAATATTATCAGCCAATTACGGTGATGCTGATCAGGCTTACCATATCGTCTGTCTTGCTAACCGTCATTTTTAAGATACGGAAATGGGGTCAGAAAGTCGAACGCAGCGACTATAAAGCGTTTGTCATCCTTTCATTTTTCTCCCCATTTTGTTATTTCATAGGCGAAAATTTTGGTGTTTACCATGTTTCACCAACGGTGGCAGCCGTAATTATTGCCACGATCCCGGTTTTCTCTCCCCTTTTGGCCTGGGTTGCCTTCAGGGAAAAGGTCTCCTCTCTTAATATCATCGGTTTTATTGTCTCTTTTTTCGGTGTGATGGTGATGGTATTGGATGCTGATTTCAGGTTTACGGCCTCGCCCATAGGTGTCTTTTTCCTGTTCTTCGCTGTGATTTCGGCACTCATCAACGTGGTTTTCCTCAAAAAGCTGGCGGCAAAATACTCATCCTTTACCATTATTCTTGTGCAAAACATCCTGGGTGCTTTATTTTTTCTGCCGGTTTTTTTGGTGATGGACTTCCGGGAATTCATCCAAATCAGGCCATCGTGGGAGGCAGTAGGTGCGCTTGTGGCCCTGGCCGTTTTCGGGTCAACACTGGCATTTATGTTTTTTACCAACGGAGTACGCACGCTGGGCATCGCACGCACATCCATCTTTACCAACCTGATCCCAGTAGTAACAGCCGTAACTTCATTCATTTTTCTTAAGGAAATCATTGATATGAGCAAGATTGTCGGGATGATGATCGTGATAGCCGGGCTGCTGATGACGCAGGTCACCAGGCTGCGTAAACGGCGTCGTGCTTTAAAAAATTAAGAAAAGCGCTTGTATTTAGAAATAGTTTTATAATTTTGCACCACCTTAACCCGGCGGGGTAGCTCAGGTGGTTAGAGCGTCGGATTCATAACCCGAAGGTCACGGGTTCAACTCCCGTCCCCGCTACAATACCAAAGCCTGCTTGTCGTTTGACTTGCAGGCTTTGACGTTTTTTACAAAACCCAATAGGTAACAAAAAAACACAAATTCATTCCAGATCAAATACCGATATTTTAAAACTGGTTTGGTCTCAAAGACAGATTGATCCTTCAACTAAAACTTCTTGGGTGTAAAATCTTCTCCATTGATGATGCTGGCGCTCTTGCCTGTAGCCCTGATCACAAACAGCCCTTTGTTTTCTGCCATTTTTATGCAACTTGCATCGGTGCGCAAGTAAGCGACAGCACCAAAAATGGTATAATCAACGTAAGAAGGCATCCACTCTTTCACCTTATTCAGTTTGCCAAGAAAATGTTTGACATCTTCAGGTTTTAAGGTGGTTTTCACCTCTACAAAAACAGCCTCACGGTCATTGACGGCCAGAATATCAAACTCAAAATGCGGTGGCGGAGTCTTGTTTTCAATCCGTTGCATGGTCCTGTGCACAGCAACGCCTTTCTGATTTAACAGCGGGATCAGGTCACCCTCCACAAGCGACTCCATCAACTTGCCCCACTGGGAAGTAAACAGTTCGTCAAGCTTCTTTAACCTTTTGTCAGTGTCCTTCATCTGCTCCCTGGTTTCCTTAAACTGCTCCCTGATTTCCCTGAATTGCCCCTGGTTCTCCTTGATCAGCCTGTCCGTTTCCTGGAACTTCTTGTCCGTTTCCCGGAACATCTGCCATACATCATTAAAACTTACTGGTTGCTGCTGATAGTTGAATTCAGACTCCCTAACCTCATCAGCTTTGCCCGATAGAATTTTGTACATCCTTGCTCTTCTATTCATCTTTTTTTTATGCAAATATAATATATTATTATTCTTACTTTAATATCTTTCGTTTAAATTATTTTTAACGGTCGCTTTTATTAATTAAGTGGTTTAATTTGAACAGGAAAATGTTGTTGCAGAAAAGAAATCAGGCTACGTTGTGCTGCCAGTGCCTCCAAGGAATTATGAAAATGCTTTGAATAAAATATGCCCCTTTGAAAACCGTTAAAGAAATATGCCAGAAAAACAATAAGCTGTTATAAATTTGCAACCTGTTGTTTTCAACACCGGAGGTTTTTTTGCTGCACCCTCCTGGTTCCACAGCAACAAGAAATAGTCAGCAATCTAAAAAAAACAGAAAACCCAGGCATAACGTGACATACCCTAATAACTTTGAGGAAAAAACTGGCTTTGACCGTCTTCGGCAAATGCTTACCGAAAACTGCTTCAGCACTTTAGGTATAAAAGAAGTAAATAATATCCGTTTTGAAACCAACAAAGACACCATCGAGTGCCTGCTTTCCCAAACGGAAGAGTTCCGCCAGATCAGGCTTTCAGGCCATACCTTCCCGGGATCAGACTATTACGATCCTTCAGAGGTTTTTTCATTTTTGCGGCTTGAGGACACCTTTGCAGAACCTGAGACATTGCTTGACCTGAAGTTGTCGCTAACCACCATCATCAAAGTGATCCGTTTCCTCTCGAGGATCGATGACCTGGGCAAGCTGCGCTACCCATGTCTTGCACGACTGGTAAAACATCTTATCATTGATGATTCATTGCCCGATCACATCAACGGCATCATCGACGAAAAAGCCATTGTGCGCAGCAATGCATCTCCTGCGCTTGCCGAAATCCGTCAACGGATGCAAAAGCTTCAGCAACAAGCCAGCCAGCGCATTGCCCGCATTTTTGCCGAAGGCAAGCAGCAGGGCTGGATACAAAGTGATGTGGAACTGATGCTGCGCAATGGCCGCCAGGTGATCCCCGTGGCGGTGGCCTTCAAACGTAAAATCCGCGGTTTCATTCACGATCATTCCGCTACAGGCCAAACGGCTTACCTCGAACCTGAAGAAGTTTTTGAACTCAACAACCAGCTCAAAGACCTTGAAGCCGAAGAGCGTCGCGAAATTGTACGAATTCTGAAAGCTTTTGCCGATCACCTCAGGCCAATGATACCCGACCTGCGCAAATGCTACGAGATGCTCGGCAAGGTTGACGCCATTCGCGCCAAAGCGACCCTGGCACTTGAAATGGATGCACAGATGCCAAAACTCTCGGATCAGCCAAAACTCAACTGGGTAAAAGCAAAACACCCGCTTTTATATCTATCATACAAGAAACAAGATAAACACGTTGAGCCTCTGACGATAGAACTTGATCAGCAAACCAGCATTTTGATCATTTCAGGTCCGAATGCCGGGGGTAAGTCAGTATGCCTAAAAACCTGCGGGCTGGTGCAATATATGCTGCAATGTGGGCTGCTCGCACCAATGGAAAGCTATTCAGAAGCCGGTATTTTTCACAAGTTGTTTATCGACATCGGTGATGAACAGTCACTCGAAAACGACCTGAGCACATACAGTTCTCACCTTCTGAATATGAAAAATTTCCTGGAGCACTGTGATGAAAGGTCTTTATTCCTTATTGATGAGTTTGGAGCAGGTACTGAACCCCGCATTGGAGGGGCCATTGCTGAGGCCATCCTTGAAAAGTTGCATGCAAAGAGAGCACTGGGTGTCATAACAACACACTATGCCAACCTAAAACTTATGGCCGGCAAGCATGAGGGCATCGTAAACGGCTCAATGCTCTTTGACACCAAAAACATCAGACCACTGTTCAAACTTAAAACCGGCACACCCGGCAGCAGCTTCGCCTTTGAGATCGCCAAATCGATCGGGCTGCCGGGGGAATTGCTGGAACAAGCCTCTGACAAGGCTGGGGTACAAGACCTGGACTTCGACATCCAGCTACAAGACCTGGAAGTGCGCAAGGCAGAGCTCGATGAGAAAGAAAAAACATTGCGGCACGCCGATGACTTTCTGGCTGGCATCATCGACAAGTATGAAAAGCTGCGCGACGATATGGAAAGCCGAAAAAACCAGATCCTTGTTGAAGCCAGGAGAGAAGCCAAAGAGATACTTGCAGGCTCAAACCGCATCATAGAAAAAACCATCAGGGAGATCAGGGAAGCCCAGGCTGACAAAGAAAAAACCAAAGAAGTGCGCCGCGAATTGACCGAGTTTGTGAAAGAACAAAAGGAGGTACTTGAAGAAATTCCTCAACCCATCATCAAAAAAAAGGAAAAGAAAAAGCCGAAACAGAAGATACAGGAACCGGCAATCGACCACTCCCCCCTGAAGATTGGCGACACCGTAAGGATCAAGGGCCAGGAAACGCCTGGTGAACTCACAGAAATAGCCGGCAAAAAAGCAGTCGTAAGCTGTGGCAGCATAAAAATCAGGACCTTCCTATCGGAACTGGAGAAACTGAAAAAAAACACTGTGATTGCCCAGCCCCGGCAATCATCAGGCACACGCAGCAGTTTTGACATCAATGAAAAAGCAGCATCTTTCAAACCTGACATTGACCTGAGAGGGGCAAGACTGGAGGATGCCATCAAAAAACTTCAGCGGCACATCGACGACGCCTACCTGCTGGGCATCCCACAACTCAGGATATTGCACGGGAAGGGAGATGGCATCTTACGGCCTGCGATCAGGGAGTTTCTCAAAGACATCCCGCAAGTGCACCGCTTCCGGGATGAGCACCCCGATCGCGGAGGGGCAGGAATTACCATCGTTGACTTTACACGATAGCCAGGGCACTAAACTGTCAGTTTCCACTTTCCGGAAGCTGCATTCTTCACACGGTCAGTACCTTGAGTGCATGGCTTGAAAGCAGCACCATTCTATACCCAAAGGCTATTCATTGTCATCAGAACCAAACAGCTCCAACTGGTTGTCGGTGACATAAGACGGTGGTCTTGTCTGATCCCGGTAACGCTCCACGTGTCCATTGATGAGCGCTTTCATAAAGCGGACGGGGGTCAGCTTATTCGTCTTGCAATACCTGTCCAGGGCTTTCTTTTGGTATTCCGTCAGCTTAAAAGATATCTGACGAAACTTGGTCACTTTGCGTTTCCGCCATGATCTTGCCCCTTTGGCTGCAGCTTTCTTCTTTGCCATGGTTATTCTCTTTTATGTTCTCTGATCAGATAAACACAAACCGGGAAGTGGTCGCTATAACCACCGAGGTAAACGCCTCCGCCAAAGCTTCTGAAGGGATAGCCCTGAAACCTTCCGGATGGCTGGCGCAAGAAGGGCTTATTGAACACTTCTGCACGCAAATAGGTAAAGTCGCTGTAGTCATTGTTTAGCACGGCCGGCGTAAACAAGATCTGGTCAAACAGGCTCCACGCATCACGCCAGGCATTGGTGCCAATGCCACGTCTGAAAAATGACTCAAAGGGGTTATACAATTCATTTTCTTTGATCCCATCCCTGCTGCCCTTCGACCTGAGGTGCTTGCGTATGCTTACATCGGTCGGATTGTCATTAAAGTCGCCCATAATAAAGACATTGGCACCGGGTTCGGCAGCCTGTATGGAGTCGATAACCGCACGCGCTATGTCAGCTGCGGCCACCCTGCCCGGACGGCTGCGGGCCTCACCGCCTACCCTGCTCGGCCAGTGTGCAACGATAAAATGCATCCGCTCACCCAACAGATTGCCGGTTAACAGCAATTGATCGCGTGTAATAAATTCAGGCTGACCAGGAACAACAGTAGGATAGTTGTTGTGGCTAACGTATTCAAAATAAGTGGGATTATAAAAGAATGCCACATGGATGCCTCGCCTGTCAGGACCTTGCTCAAATACAACCTGGTAATTCCTGTCGCGGATCTTTTCGTGTGCCGCCAGGTCTTCCAGCACAGATGTATTTTCCACCTCTGCAAGTCCAATTACCGCAAGTCCATCAGGGTTTACCTCCTGCCCAAGAAGCTTGAGCACTTCTGCCAGGTTATCCAGCTTTTCAAAGTAACGCTCTGTGTTCCATCGATTGCTACCCTGGGGCGTGAAATCATCATCGCGAATATTTGGATTGTTAATCGTGTCAAACAGGTTTTCCACATTATAAAAACCCACTCCAACACCAATAAACTCTCTCTGACCATCTCCTGCCTGCGAAAAAAGAGGTTTTGAAAACAATAGAAAAGCAGCCATGGCCATGGTCACAGCCAATGAAAAAAAAGATATCCGTCTCATCAGTTCCATAATAAATGCTTAATTTTGAAGCTCAAAAATAAGCATTTTACAGGATACCATCTACGATATTCTGAATATATTTGAATAATACCTTTTACAGATAAATGATCCCATTATGAAAAATAAACTCTTGCTGACATTGTTTTTGCTTTTACCTGGCATCCTTGTCATGGCCCTCCCCATGACCGAAGAAGGTCAGGCAGTAACCGATACACTTGATATACAGGAACGGGATATCCCCATCCTTACCCTGTCCATATCTGACATTGAGGGGGAAGAAGACTCTCATGACATATCAAGTTTGCTGCAGGGCTCACGTGACATTTATGTAAATACTGCGGGCTTTAACTTTGGTTCAGCACGTTACCGAATCCGTGGTTATGATTCCGAGAATACCCGGGTGATGATCAACAGCATTCCTGTTAATGACCCGGAAACGGGCCGGGCATTTTATTCTGTCTGGGGCGGTCTCAATGACGTCACCCGTATGACTGAACCGGTGAACGGCCTGGGTGCTTCAC
>SKOK01000298.1 GCA_007120085.1 Bacteroidales bacterium
AAATAAAAACCAAAGATGAGATGCTGGAGCTGCATAATGCGTTCTCACATATGCAGGATCAGCTGGCCGAATACGTTGCAAACCTCAAGGAAACAACCGCCGCGAAAGAAAAAATTGAAAGTGAGCTACGCATCGCGCGCGAGATTCAGCTTGCGATGATCCCGCACAGCTTTCCACCTTTCCCGGATATGCCGCAGGTTGACCTGGCAGCCATGCTAAAATCAGCACGTGAAGTGGGTGGCGACCTGTATGACTTTTTCACGATCGACAAGAACAGGTTCTGCTTTGCCATAGGGGATGTCTCAGGCAAAGGCGTACCGGCATCCCTGTTCATGGCCGTAACCCGTACCTTGCTCCGATCCATCGCAGACAAAGTCACCTCGCCTGCCGAAATGGTCAACAGCCTCAATAAATCCCTGTCAATGAACAACGAATCCTGCATGTTCGTCACATTCTTCATGGGAATCCTTGATTTGAATACCAAAGAGGTAAGGTTTGTCAACGCCGGGCATAACCCGCCTGTGATGATCCGGAAAAATGGTGACATCAAAATGTTTGAAAGCAAAGGTACGATCCCGCTTGGATTAAATGAGTTCTTTCAGTATCCTGAAGAAATACTGAAGCTTGAACCCGGTGATAAGATTTTTAGCTATACTGACGGGGTGAATGAAGCAGAAAACGCTTCATCTGAACTTTTTGGTGACCCACGAATGATGGATGTGATCAGAAAACACAAAGATGATGCACCCCGTGAGTTAATTCTTGCCATGGAAGCTGCAATCGTAAAGCATGTTGCAGGTTATCCGCAGTCGGATGACATTACGATGATGGCGTTGGTGCTGAAAGAATAGCTTAATTAAACCGAAGACTCACTATACATTGGCTTCAAAATCAAAACCCAGCTGTGAGTGAATTTCGCCAATCTCACTCAGGGCCGCTTTTAATGTCGCTTTTTCAATGTTGCTTAAATTGGAAAGAGGTAAAAGGTTATCAGGACCCTGATTGGCGAGTATCTTTTCTGACTGCAGCCTGAACCTCAAAAACAACAAGTGTTCATAGGCCTGGATGATCTCTTCCACAAATAAAGCATTGATGCCCTCCATCAATGAAACATGCCTGAGCCTTTTAACAGTATTGGTTTCTCCGATCTTGTTTTTTAAGGCATAAACACGGGCAAAGCCTACCACAGGCAACATGGCCTTTTTAAGATCCAGGCTTTCCTGTTTATCAGAAAACGAAACAGCCTTCGTGCGATTCACGGATTGTGCCAGATGTGAGAAAAAAACAGCCTTTGCATCGGTTACACTTTTGATCTCATCCTTTAATTCATCCACAAGTAATCGATCACCATACACAAAGCGCATGTCAAAAAAGATAGAAGTATCTAAAATGCTTTCCGGATCACTGTTTTCCACCCACTCTTTGAAATATTCTTTCCACCTCGAAACAGGCTGGCACCATTTGGGATTGCTGGCCATAACCTTACCTTTGCAAAACTCATAGCCGATATCATTCAACCAGCTGTTTATTTTTTCTGACAGTCTGGAAAAATACCCTTGCACCTCTTCAGAGCCATTGTCCTCGTAAATAATGGCGTTATCCTGGTCAGTTTTCAAAGTCTGTTCTTCGCGTCCGTCGCTCCCCAGTGCCACAAAGGCAAACTTTACAGGAGGAACACCGGTCTTTTCAACCATTAGTTCAATAACACGTTTTGATATGGCATCAGAGATGGTTGTGGATATTTGGGCAATATTCCGGCTATGTGAATCTGATCCAATCAATGACGATAATAAGCCCGGCAACCTGTCGTATAAGGCCTGGAGCTCATCAGCCAATTCGGCCTTTTCAATTTGCTTAACCAATAACAGCGTTGCATTTTGTTGAGCCTCAAGCAGGTCGGTTTTCGTTATGTAGCCATACGACTGCACGTTATTATTTTTAATCGCTAAGTAGCCAATAGCTTGTTTTTCCATCAATAACAATGCATCAGACAGCAATGCATTCTCATCAACAAAGGCAATCGGAGATTTCATCAAACTAAAAACCTTTACCTGTTGTTCAGCCGGGCCCATTAATGCGTGCCTGACGAAGGCATCAGAAGCTAAAACCCCAATGATATCCTTTGAATGACTGGTTACAAAAAGAATATTTGTTCGCTTTCGAACTAGCAGACCGGCAGCATCAGCCAGTGATGCATCCATATCGATTGTTTCCGGCTCACGAATAAAACTCTTTATGGAAGCGTTCATTAGTTTCAGAGATGTCCTCAACTCTTCTTCGAGCTTCTTCTCAGATTTATCCCGAATCAGCTGTCGTGTTAACTCTTTAACAATGAAGATAAACCCACTCTTTCCACCAATCTCAATTCGTGATATTGTTAAAACAACACCCAGCTCCTTACCGCTTTTCCTGCGGAGCAAGGCTTCGATATTTTGACTTTGTTTGATACTTTCAACCAGCTCTTCTATTGATTCATTCTGGATTTTAAAAAGATCAGTCATTCGTTTTGCTGGCAGTTCTTCTTCCGTAAAACCAGTTTGTTCCAGGATGGGTTGATTAAAATAGATTAAATTGCCATCAAGCCACATCATGGTGCTTTCAGTTGAAGCTTCAACCAGCATCTTATACTTTAACTGCGATTCCTTCAAATCATTCTCCGCATCAATCCGTTTTTTTTCAATAATAAAACTCTGTCTTGCAATATAAAAAACAATTATGGCAATCAGTAGAATAAAAAGCAGTGTGATACGAATAAGCCCGCCTCGTATAGCCTGCATTTCCTCTTTCACATCTTCAAGATAAATGCCAGTACCAACTATCCAGCCCCATGGTTCAAAACCCTTGACAAAAGAAAGCTTCGGAACAATACGTGTGCTGTCATCTTTCCATTGCCAGTAATAATCAATGTATCCCTCTCCGCCTGCCTTGACTTTTTTTACAGCTTCGAGAAACAGCCTGGTACCCTGTGGATCAGAATAGTCTGAAATATCCTTGCCATTAAGATCCGTTCGGTAAGGATGCATGATCATTTCAGGAACCATATTGGTAATCCAGAAGTAATCCTTTGCTTCATCACCATAACGAATAAACTTAATCCTGTTGATGGCCATTTCTTTTGCCATTTCTTCTGTAAGATTCCGCCGTTCTATTTCGAGATGATACTCATCAATGACACTCCAGGCCGAATTCGTCAATTCCATGATCATCTCTTTCTTTCTCTCCATAAAACCCTGTTCTACCATAGGAAGAAGGACCATGGAAAATGAAATAACGAATAGTACAATGATCAAAATAGCCGGTACTATAATTTTTATAAAAAATACACCTCTCATTGAAAATCAGATTATTACAAGTTTACTTGATTCGAAATGCCTGTATTTCGAAGCTTTCTGTATCGAATACCGCCACTCCATTTTTATTGTGACCTGAGGCCAATGAGGGCAATCCAATGAATGACTCCGATTTCTCCAGTTTCTTTTTCTTGAATCTGTATTCCTGGTATCCCTTCCTGTTAATCACCTCAAAGCCTTCTTTATGCATATGCCCTGCGAAGGATAAGTTACAATTATTTTTTCGCATAAACAAAAAATGAGCCCTGTAATCATATATATCATCAATTCTTTTTCTGAGTGAACCGGATACATCCGGAAAAAGAAAATGTGTAAACAGGATTTTGCAATCATCAATCACAACAGCCTGGTATTCGGGTAAAGACTGCAAATACAGCAAATTCTCTTCAGTCAGCTCAGGCACTATTTCTTTTTCGTAAAGCCAGATTCTTCCCTTCATTAAATCCATCCGGGCAGCAATGTCTAGGGAGAACCAATTGTCAGGATAATCAATTCCGGCATTGAATTCGGGAATACGTCCGGCCGAAAAAAGGTCGTGATTACCTGGTACGACAATGGCGCAGCTTTCACGAACCATATCTATACACCCATTGGCATCTTTTGAATCGCCAAATGGATAATAGGGGTTGCTGAAACCAACAATGTCCCCCAAACAGATTATCCGATCACATTGTTCTTTGTATAAAAGGTCCAATCCTTTTTTCAAAGAGACAATATCTTCATGGATATCCGATAAAAAGCCAAGTTTCATTACAATTGATTAAACGAATCATCTACAAAAAGAAATAAACCCCAAGCATTACCCTTAGGTTATTTACTTCATGGGTATTCAAAGGAAATCCTTGATTGTTTTCAGCAATATTGACTATGCCAAAATGGGCACCGGTGTATTCAAATTCTAATGCAAGCCTTGCCCTGCCCATATTATAAAACGCCCTGGGTGCAATGCGATATAATGATTTTATGTCGGTTCCGAAACCTGTTACAGTTGTTCCCTCTGTGAGGTCTTTCACTGCCCCAAGGTTTTCTGACCTCGCTAAAAAAACGCCAAACTGTAATTGCTGACCATTTGTGTGTATATCAACCCAATAAGTCTGTGTCTTCAATGGTGTATATTCAACAAACCCCTTATCATGGTCAATTATCCGGCTAACCCCATAACCGCCTATTTGCAAAAGATCAGTAAGATTTTGACCCAGCAGATATTGCACCTTTATTGTGATGGGTTCAAAGCTTGCCCTGGCAAAGCCCATGTATGATATTCCTGCAACACCGGCGTCCGTAATGTAGTTCTTGCTTGTAACCAGTTCTGGAATAATTTTCTTGTATGCAGCACCCCCACCCACTATCAATTGCGACAGAAACAAATCAGAGGGATTGCTGGTATAGTGTGTCTGAAAATGCATATCAGGTATCGCCGAATTGCTTAAGTATGATGAGCTTCTACCCTGCGGGCCAACACTTGAAAAATCGCGCTGCGACAATGCGGCAGCAATAAAGCTGAAATTCCCGGCTTTTTGTGTAAAGCGTATTTGCGGATTACGGGAAAATGGCTGAAAGGGACATCCGGTGTTAAAGGAAACCACATCGGGGAAAGAAAAAGGCAATAACAGTGGATTCCAGAACTGACCAAATAACAGCTGTGACTGCTTGCGATCGAACCTTACAAATGCATGGCGCAACCTGAAACCATTTATATCGGCTTCCGTATTCCCAAAAAAAGCCCCCTCGACATGACCGGTGGCTTTGATGCCTGAAAACTCAGGTGCAGTCACAGTAAAATTTAAACGGGTCTGGATCGACAAAAAATTAAAGCTGGAAGCGTCGTTTATGTCTTTGCCATCTTCATCATATTCATGATTCTTCGGCCACAGAAGAAAATGCCCCTCTCTTAAAGCAACACTCTGCCTTGAATCGTAAAAAAAGTCATTCTTGATAAAACCGCCATAAGATATTTCAAAGCCTTTGCTTTCATCTTCGTTGGCATTCAATATTCCAGGTGCTGTAAGAAAGATCAGCAGTAAACAGATTACTTTTCTCATAACTGTTATTTTAATGATTATTTTCTGTCGGGCGGAAATAGTTTTCTAAAAAAGCTTTGTTTTTCAGGGGGTTTACCAAACAGAATATTCATATTGTTTTTGGCAGCGTGATTCTCAGCCCACAAATCCAGGGCTTTTTCGTAATACATATATGCTTCCTCCAATTGATCATCGTGTCGCCGGATAATGCCCAGATTGGTATAACTCACGGACAATCTGCGTGGCGTTTCCATCTGCGCGGCAAGCATTTCGCTTACCCGCTTTTTGATTACAAGATTGAGGTTTTCAATATTGGTCAGTACTTCATCAGCAGAAAAATCCTGCTCAACAATTCCGGCAATCTCTTCTTTGGTTTTATTATCAAACTCAATCAACCAATTTTTATAATAGTCAATGCCCTTTAGCAGATGCATTTCTGCGAGTGCAAAATAATTCTGTCTGATCTCATTACGTGTTGTATCTGCAAGCGCCAGGGTAAGAAACACAGAGGCACGGTTATTCTGTATCACACCCATTTCATAAGAATTGCTGTAATGCGGCACGGAGGCGTATATTTCAGCTATGCTGTCAAGAAGGGACAACACTTTTTCATAATCATTATCAGCAGCATAGGTGTTGTATCTTCCATACATTACCCTTGCCTGCTTCACACGGGGATCAACAGATTTGTTGATATTTCCATAATACATCCATGCAATTGCAATGCCAACAGCAGCAAGGATCAGCATGGACCCAATGAGTATCCTCGTTCCTTTATTTTTAAGGATGGATTTCAATGTTAGGAATGTACTTTTTCGATTAAGAATTTCCTGATTTCCAAGGGTGTTTCCGGTGTTAACTTCGATACAATAATATTTGCAGCAATGGCTAATGGTGCACCAATCCACGCAAAATACCATGCCCCGAGGTAATAGGTTATAAAATCATTAAAAGGCAACACCCAGCCTGCCCTGGCACCAATAAGGTAGGTCAGGGAGACGAGTGTTACAATACCTCCAACAATCAGGCCTGCTTTTGCTCCTGCCCTGTTGGAGCCGCTCCACCAAATCCCCAATAGAAACAGGGGAAATATTGTACAGCCTGCCATTGAGAAAGCGATGGCCACCAGCTGGGCAATTAATGCAAGGTCAACCATTGCAATTATCGTAATTATTATTGCCATAAGCAAGGTACCTAAACGGGCAACTTTCATTTGCGTTTTTGGTCTGGCAAGCGGATTAATTACCTTTACATACAAGTCGTGTGCGAAAGCAGAAGACCCGGCCACAAGCAAACCTGAAGTTGTAGAAAAAGCAGCGGATACCCCACCAGCTGCCAAAAGCCCAACAATCAAGGGGTTGATATCACCAAGCTGTGCAGTATAAACCACTATGGCATCCGGTGAAAGCTTTCCAACTTCAGGGTTGGCAGACAATATGGTGCCAAGGGCCGAATATACGGGGGCACTCCAATAGAGCAAACAGATAAAAAACAGCCCCCAAACAACTGACCACCTTGCATCGCGCGCCTTTGGTACCACATAAAAACGTTGTATCACGTGCGGCAAGCCAGCGGTTCCTATCATCAGGGAGAATGCGATCGCTATCCACTGAAAAAATGTTTGTCCTGAAGAAGGATCCCACGGCATGGCATACTCAGGACTGGGTACAATGGCAAAATGATGGCCAAGTGAATTCATAAGCCCTGATTTTTCTGAGATCTGAATACCTTCAACAATATCCTGAACTGCCGAGCCATAACCAATTTGGGGAAGCAACCAGAAATAATCAAATTTAAAAGTAAGCAAAAACAGGGGGATCATAAAGGAGCTGATAATGATTACATACTGTATTTGCATATTTTTCGTAACCCCAAGCATCCCGGAAATAAGAGTATAAGCAAGCACAACTGAGCCCCCGATAATAACCGCAAGGTAATATTCGATGCCCATTACCCATTTAAACATCAAACCAATGCCACCAAATTGTCCAACAGCGTAAGCTATGGAAATAATAATGGCAATAATGGCGCCAATGGTGCGCAACGTTTTCGAATAATACCGGTCGCCAATAAAGTCAGCGGCAGTATATTTCCCATATCGGCGTATTTGTCCGGCCATCAGGATAAGCAAAAGCACATAGCCACCCGTCCAGCCTACCACATAGGACAACCCATGATAGCCGGTTCCATACATCAGGGCAGCCATCCCCAGGAAAGATGCAGCACTCATCCAGTTGGAGGCAATGGCCATACCAGAGCCAACACGGGAAATACCACGACCTGCTGCATAATAGTCAGTAGTATCCTTGGCACGGAATATAATACCGACAAGTACAAACAACGATAAAATAAAAATCAAAATGATAGCCGGTCCAACCTTAAAACTGCCCTCGAGCTGAGTTACATCATTGGATGCATTAACTGCAAGAGGAATCAGCGACAATATAAGTATTAATAACTTTTTCATTTTTTGAAATATTTCCGGAGTGAATAAAAACAATCAGTTAATCAATCTTTTCAAGAAAGTTAAGCTTTGCGTGCAATTTATCAGTCCTGTAGCAATATATCCAGCATAATCCAATAAAAAACACCAGCAAAAATACCGCTGTATAAAAATAATGAAATGGGAACCCCAGAAAAACAGTATCGGTAAGGACAGAACGGTTATGTGTCAAATAAAGGCTCATGATTTCCGGTATTTTCCTCCTGTTTTCTTCTGCCAGCAGTTGCAATTGATCATCGAGGCCAATGGGTAATAGTTGCGCCAACAAAGTACCCTCACCAATGCCCAATGCAGGAGCAGCTTTTGAAATAATTATTTCCTTGGCTTCCAGGTATTCCTTGTCCCGCAATGATGTGATCTGCTCTTTTAGCTGATTGAGATGCTGTACATCCTTCTGAAGATCAGGCAGGTCTTCCTCCGGATATACTTTAGAGAGCGCCCATCCTGTACCATCTTTTAATGCATCATAATCATCCGGTTTTATGGTTATCTTCCCCATCACCTGAATCATTGACTGAGCAATGACCTGGTAGTCCACGTACGTGGCATTTCCCGATTCAATATTTTCCCAGCCCGCAGAAAATGTGATGAGGGCCTCTTCAGGAACCGGTTTTTCAATGACTCTTAACAAGATCTGAAACCCAAAGATCGCAACAGCCCAGCTAATGAACAACTTCACAATCAGGTTTCTGTTTGTCCTGGCTTGTAGCGTGGTGGGCTTGAAAAAACTAATCCGATATTCTTCTTTTTCCACGAGACTATTGGTTAGAGTGAATACTAATGTTTATGGTGGCTAAGATACAAATATCTTTAAATAAACATTTAATTATTTGTTGAAGAGTTATATTTTTTTCACTGCTGTCCGGGAAAAAATGTGTGCTGGCTATGAAACGCTTGATATATACGGCCTACGGGACTTAACGGACTTGGGGGTTGCTTTTTGTTCTGCCAATATTTTGTCCCTATCGGGGCAGTCCCGTTAGGGAAGTAATAGAATTATACCGGACAGTAGTGATTTTTTTTAAAATATACCATTTTTTGTTCGGATATTGTGAAAACCTCATTGCAATTATCTCATTATTAGATCGTCCGGTTAACTTGCAATTATTCCTACACACAACAATGCTGCACCTATTGCCCGATTATTCGAATTAATGTATTTTTGCATGTTTTTTAATCCTGCAATTTAATATTACAATTATGGAATTCATTACAGATCATTTTGCCAGTGTACACATTCTGAATCAGTATTGGCTAACATTGCTTTTGGTCATTTCTATGGTGTTGGTTTCGCGCACATTTGTGGCAGGAACCCGTTACTCACCCATTCTAATTATTGTAGTATTCGGGCTGATCATGGGATACATTCTAACCAACACGGGTCTTGCCACTCCGGGGCTGCCTGAGTTTCCCATTGTGGGTCTCACCAGCAGGGTAACCATCACTGCCTTGATGGCTTCATTTTTCGTTGGTGGCCAGGAGATTCGCAAGCTCATTACGAATAAAAGAATTGATCCGAAAGATATTGTCGTACCCTCATCAGAAGAGCTCTTCCTGGGCACAAAAGCCACCCAGTTTATGTTTCTCGTAAGAGCATTTTTTATTTTGATTGGAATCGAATCGCTGAAACGCATGCTGGTCGGGTACAGCACTGGTGACGAGATGGATCATTTTTATCCATTGCTTGGTTACCTTGGATTGGTTGCCTCCATTATACTTATTGATCATCGGGCAAAAATCACAAATAAAGCCGTTTATATTCGTAAAGGAGTCATTGAAACCGGTGTGATTCTGATGCTATTGGTATTATCTTACCATATTTCTCAATTGATCAAACCCCTGATCGCGCTGCCTGAGATATTTTTCGCCATGATCTTGTCAGTAAGTCTGGGTATGATCCTGGTGAAATGGAAGTTTGGTCCTACCATACGCTCCCTGCTGTTTGCAGGAATACCTGTAGTACTGGCCGCCAACTTCATGGTTGGTGGTTCGCGCATTGCTGAAGCTTTCTTTCTTACAGATATGAGGGCTGTGCTTTCGTTCGGCTTCTTTGGTCAGCTTTTATGGATGTTTGGCGGTTTGGCCATCCTGATCTGGTTGGGCAAAGCCAACAACATCCGAAACCTGGCTCCAGGCATGGCAGGTTCGCTATCACACTCGGGCCTCACCGGCGCCTGTACTGCCGGTGACCTCGGTCCGGAAGCTGCTGTCAGGGCACCCATTATGATCAATGTGCCATTTATCGGTCATATTTTCGTATTCTCAATACTTGCCGCAAGCGCAACATCCGGAAAACTACTCTATCCATATGCTATTGCGGTTGCTGCAGCAGGTTTGATCTTTACCTACATAGCACTTAAAATCCTCCGGGAGGCGAAGGGACGCGATGCTGCAGAAATTCGCGGCCTGATGATTTTTTCCCTTGGCTGGCAACTGGTAGCTGTGTTTGGAGGCCTTATACTGCTGAGCGTCTCTGGTATGAGCCTCGACAATGCCGTTATGGCCAACTCCTCCGCAATATCTCACTTTGGTTTGTTTGCAGCCATACAGGGAGGCATGTTCGGTACTGAGGCCGCAGGCTTAATCGCGTTCGTTTTTGCAATGCCATTCCTCGTGCATCCACTGGTATTCGGCATATTTGGCAAAACCGCCGAAAACAATGGGGTGATGCCCGAAAAAATAGTATATGCACTTGCAATTATTGGCGTTATTGGCGTATTGTTTGCTCTGGTGAGCAGTTTCTTCTAAAATCTTTATCAATATTGATCAATCAGTTCGTTTGCTGGAATGGCTGTCATTCAGTATTAAACTATAAACATCCATTTCACTTTTGCTACTTTGGCAAAGTTTTTGTATCTTTGCAAATGAATTCCCAAGGGGCTGATTTGGATTTGACAGCAAGTTGAGTGGGAATGTAAGCACGTCGAGCGTTGTGAGTGTGGCTCGTTAATCCCTATTCACGCAGCCTATAAACGGCAACAATAACTATGCAATGGCTGCCTAACAGAAGCTGTTAGACACCATTTGTTTCCCGGGAAGCCACGCCTGGCCGCGTCCCCAAGGAAACATCATCAAAAGCCGGGATAAGTCGTGTAAAGCCCTGGTGCACGATCGAAAATCTTAAGGGCTTAGGTGAGGATAAGGGCTGCCTTTTCCCATTTCCAAACTGAAACCCCAATTGAAGGATAAGCGTGTAGAAAGCATTTTTGCTGCTTGTTTGGACGTGGGTTCGAAACCCACCAGCTCCACAAAACACATTAAAAACCTGTATCATAAGACGATACAGGTTTTTTTGTGACTTTTTACATGTATCACATAAACATATACAGTATGTAATATATAGACGGATTAGTCTATATTTTCAATTATAGACGGATTAGTCTATATTTGTAGCATTAACAGCAGTTTTACTTGTGACATACCCTCAGAACACCATTTAATTTCGAGAAAAGAGATACGAATTTTTAAAAATTGCTTGTCTAAAAAACATAAACACGTAAATTTGTGCAAATTTTCTAAATATGATGTATCACTTAACTATAAACTAAATCTTTATGGAACAAAAAAAGAAGAACGTAATCATCATCGGCGCTGCCGGACGCGATTTTCACAACTTCAACACCTATTACAGGAAGAATGAAAATTACAACGTAGTGGCTTTCACCGCTGCCCAGATTCCTGACATTGACGGCCGCAAGTATCCTGCTGAGCTTGCCGGTGAGATGTACCCTGACGGGATACCCATTTATGCCCAGGACGAGCTGCCAAAACTGATCAATGAGTTGAACGTTGATGTCTGTGCGTTTTCATACAGCGATGTTTCTTACAGTGAAGTAATGGCTGTTGGTGCTATTGTGAATGCCAGTGGTGCTGACTTCTTACTCATTGGCCCCAAAGAAACAATGATCAAAAGCACCAAGCCGCTTATCGCTGTTGGAGCAGTGCGCACGGGTTGTGGTAAAAGCCAGACCTCACGTCGCATCATTGAAGCTTTAATGGATCATGGCATCAAGGTGGTTGCCATTCGTCACCCGATGCCCTATGGCGACCTGGT
>SKOK01000043.1 GCA_007120085.1 Bacteroidales bacterium
ATCTACTGGGTGGCAATTGCAACACCACGGATCATCCTCGCTGGAACCAAACGAGCAACCATTACGGATTCGACGCGTATGGTTTTTCAGCCCTTCCTGCCGGTTTCAGGTATAGTGTAGGAGATGGTTACTTCACACTCGGAACCGGCATTTATTTGTGGAGCTCTACAGGGTATAGCAGCGATCAGTCGTGGTTCAGGTGGATCACCGGTGGCGGAACCGTGGTTCGCACCATGGACTGGAAAAGGAGCGGATTTAGCGTCAGGTGTCTGCGGGAGGTTGAGTAATACATTGGATGTTGCCTTAATCCGCACCCGGGTATCCTCTGAATAGGGGTCTTCGGGAAGCTGGCTTTCCCATACCGGGTGAGCTTACGTATGACCGGTGTACCGCTAGTCAGGGCACCTGAAATGTGCTCATTGGGGATGCTTTGATAATCACCTTCATCAAAAGTGGAAAAACACATTGACCTGCTGGAAAAAGCCCTCAGGATTCAGCACCTCGATCTTTTGCCCTGACTGCGTGATCACGAACAAGCCTTTGCTGATGGCCAGCTTGATGCTGATGTGCGTGGTTTGAAGAGGGCTTGGAAGCCGATCCTTTGCTTGTTTACAATGAGGATGGAATCTCCTGCCGAA
Source organism: Bacteroidales bacterium (assembly GCA_007120085.1). GTDB lineage: Bacteria > Bacteroidota > Bacteroidia > Bacteroidales > UBA7960 > PUPG01. Next base: position 639 of record SKOK01000043.1, read on the forward strand.
GGATTCCATCTCCCGTGGTGCTCGCCCGGAAAAGTATCGGCACACAAGGATTGAACGCAATATGACCCTTCAAAATAGTGAGAATACACACAATATGATCCGAAGGTTAACCCCGCAAACCACAAGCAGCAACCACGAACCCAAAGCCAGTTCGACCCCTGACATCAGCACGGACGACCCAAGTGTCGTCCCTACAGCGCCCACTGGGGTTTTATTGATGGCCGGTCAAGCCCGGCCAACACAGTCGCGGCACCAACATCAACCAGAAATTGGAAATTAGAAACCAAGAACCTGCAAAACCAGTGTATTCTTAAACGCATCAACAAATATTTCCCAAAAACACCAACTTTCCCAAACATATTTGGTAATTTTATATGCAAACTGATGCGAATAAACAGATTGTTTATCAAAAAACCACAGCCATGAAAAAAAACAAAGTCAAATTCATTATTTTAGGCCTTTTGGTTGGGCTTATAGCAGGTATGATGGCAGGCCTGGCCCTGATGAACCCCGGAATGAGTGTATGGGAAGCCGCCGGCACCATTGGCCGCGTTGACCAGTACCGCAACGTGCGCGTGACCGAAGCCGACATAGAGCTGCGCAACGAGCTGCTGGCCGACGAAAACATGCACCAAGCATACCGCAACTACCTCGCCTATGAATATGCTGCCAACATCAAAATGGGCGACGACCTGCGCTTCGCCGTCTCAGCCGGGCGCGAACACGATGCTTTTCGCACAAACAGCACCCGCACCCTCGACCAGATGGCCTATTACGCGATCTTCCTTGACAACGCACGCCTGCGCATCCTCGAAGCCATCGGAACCCTCTCCGACCTCTCTGACAGGGACCGCGTTGCCATCCACACCGTGCTCAACAGCGCCGGAAGCGCCATCGCACAAACACAGTTTCGCAACGGCGTGGTGTTTGACTTCATGACAGACGTCGAAAGCTTCTTCAAAACAAATCCAAAAACAGAATTTCCGCAGCTTGCCCTGGCTCACGACAAGCTCTTTGCAAATATGCTGATGCACAACATCGTAAACGACAACCGCCCGGTGCTCGAACACCTGCTCGCCAAAGAATTAATGGACGAAAACGGGGAACTGGCTAAACTCGACATGGCAGCCCTCAGGTCAATAGTCATCAAAGACTCGGAACACCTCAAACAAATAGCCTTTATGAATGAAGAAATAATGAATTCATTTGTTCGGGACATTGGCGAACTCAATTCTACTTATACTCTTGATTTTGAACAACTTAAAAATGCGATGGCAGATATTGACAGAATAGATACATTTAAAGACCGCTTAGATGCGTTTAAAGATGCCCTGCGCATGGATAAGGTATTGCACGGCTCGGAAATGTTGCGCAGAGGCGAGTTCCTGCGCGGCCAGGTGCTGCGGGACGATGATCAGCTCCGAAGCTCTAAACCTGCTCAAAACTAAGAAGCCCCCCGTAAAAAAAACAAACAGTCATTCTCAATGTCTTATGAATGACTGTTTGTTTTTTTTAATTATCACCAACTTTTTCGTACTTTGCAGGTAATTTGATAAGTAATCCAGAGCGGACAATTCAATTTATTCACAAAAAATAATACTGCAATGAAAAAATCCAAAATTAAATTTCTCTTTTTAGGCCTTGTTGTAGGTCTGGTAGTTGGTCTGGCAGCTGGCCTGGCCCTGATGAACCCCGGAATGACAGGAATGAGTGTATGGGAAGCCGCCGGCACCATTGGCCGCGTTGACCAGTATCGCAACGTACGGGTAACCGAAGCCGATATCGAGCTGCGCAACGAGCTGCTGGCCGACCAGAACATGCGCGAAGCATACCGCAATTACCTCGCCTATGAATATGCCGCCAACATCAAGATGGGCGACGACCTGCGCTTCGCCATCTTAGCCGGTCGCGAGCATGACGACTTTCACACCAACAACAACCACACCCTCGACCGCATGGAAGAGTACACAATCTTCCTTGACAATGCCCGCCTGCGCATCCTCGAAGCCATCGGAACCATTTCCGACCTCTCCGACAGGGACCGCGTTGCCATCCGCACCGTGCTCAACAGCGCCGGAAGCGCCATCGCACAAACCCAGTTTCGCAACGGTGTGGTGTTCGACTTTATGACAGACGTAGCTACTTTCTTCAAAACAAACCCAAAAACAGAATTTCCACAGCTTGCCCAGGCTCACGACCAGCTCTTTGCAAACATGCTGATGCACAACATCGTGAACGACAACCGCCCCGTACTCGAGCACCTGCTCGCCAAAGAAGTGATGGATGAAGACGGAGAGTTTGCCCAGCTGGATACGGAAACATTCCGGGCACATGCAATCAATGATGCTGAATATCTCAGGGACATTGCTTTCATGAATGAAGCACTCCTGGATTTTGTCATTACGGACATCGAAGCACTTCGCTGGAACTTCAGGGTCCAGGATGCTGAACACCTGCGCGACCTTACGAGGTTTGATGCCGAACAGTTACGTCATTTTGGTATCCTTGACGCTGAAACTCTTCGTAGCATAGCCGCACTTGATTCAGAACAGCTCAAAGATGTGATGAGCTTCCTGGATGGTGTCGTGCTC
>SKOK01000106.1 GCA_007120085.1 Bacteroidales bacterium
GGTTCTTTTACCCTTAATTTGAGTCATCATCCTGATGGAATATATTTCTTAAAGGTAGAAACCAATGAAGGAATAGAAACATTAAAATTAATTTTGAACAAATAATCTGTATATACGGCCTATTATTTAATCTGAAGTCAATACCAAAAAAAAACCCGTAACGCAATGAGGCTTAGAATCATTTTTATTTTTGCTTTCTTGATCCACTTGCTGGCATGCCAGGAAGAACCCCGTGAATTAAAAGATTTAACCGGATACGTTGACCCGATGATCGGTACCGATGCACATGGGCATACCTTTCCGGGGCCAACAAGCCCTTTTGGCATGGTGCAGCTGAGCCCCGACACCGGCATTGAAGGCTGGGATTGGTGCAGTGGCTATCACTATTCGGACAGTTCCATCATCGGGTTTTCGCACCTGCACCTCAGTGGTACGGGTGGTGCCGACCTGGGCGATATCATGATCATGCCCTTTACAGGGGAAAGGCATTGGTTTTCAGGCACCAAGGAAGACCCCGATTCAGGCTATCGCTCACGCTTTTCACACGATGAAGAAGAGGCAACGGCAGGATACTATTCGGTTTTGCTGCATGATTACCAGGTACAGGCCGAACTTACCGTTACCCCGCGAACCGGGATCCATCGCTACCGTTTCCTCGATGATGATGAGGCTTCCGTGATCATTGATCTCAAGCACGGCATATCAAGCCAGCCCAGGGCATGCTATATTGAGATCACCGGTGAAAATGAGATTCGCGGTCTCAGGGCTTCGCAAGGCTGGGCCTCCGATCAACAGGTGTATTTTGTGGCACGCTTTTCTCATCCCATTGTCAACCATGAGTTTATGAAGGATGATGAGGTGGTGGGCGGTGCATCCGGCAGGGTGGAAGGCAGAAGCGTAAAGGCCATGCTGGATTTCGGACAACTGGACAACCGTGAGCTGATGGTTAAGGTTGGAATATCAGCCGTGGACGAGGAGGGTGCACTGAAAAACCTGGAAGCAGAGGCTACGCACTGGTCCTTTGAAACCTACCTGGAGGAAGTGCAGGCGCAATGGAACAAGCATCTCAACAAAATTACCATAAAAGGGGCGACCCTTGAGCAAAAGAGGACATTTTACACGGCCATGTACCACGCCCAGATCGCTCCGGCGTTGTTTACCGATGTGGATGGTCGCTACCGCGGGATGGATAAAAACATTCATACCGCAAAAGACCATGATGTTTACACCATCTTTTCATTATGGGATACCTTCAGGGCGGTACACCCGCTTTTTACCTTGATTGCACCTGAGAAAAACATGGAATTCATCAACACCATGCTGCTGCAATACCAGCAGCATGGACTGCTACCGGTTTGGGAACTCATGGCCAATGAAACCGGCACCATGATCGGTTACCATTCCGTTCCGGTTATCTGGGATGCATACCAGAAAGGGCATCGTGACTTTGATGTGAAGCTGGCCTTTGAAGCCATGAAAAAGTCGGCCATGCAGGATCACATTGGTCTTGCCGATTATAAAAATCTTGGATTTATTCCGTTGGAACGTGAAGGGAACAGCGTTTCCAAAACTGTGGAGTATGCTTATGATGACTGGTGCATTGCGGAAATGGCGAAAAGTATGGGCAGGGATGATGATTACAAAACTTTCATCAAAAGAGCACAGAATTACCGGAATGTATTTGACACGTCTGTGGGCTTCCTGAGGGGAAGAAGTGCCGATGGCAGCTGGCGCACCCCATTCGATCCAATAGAAAGCAGCATCCTGGGTTCTGGTGACTTTACAGAAGGAAACTCGTGGCACTACACCTTTTTTGCGCCGCACGACGTATCAGGACTCATTGAACTGTTGGGTGGCGATGAAGCGTTCTCGGACAAAATCGATGAAATGATTGCACAAGAGCCGATTGTAACGCACGAGGCGGCCCACGACATTTCCGGACTCATTGGCCAGTATGCACATGGCAACGAACCCAGTCACCACGTGGCTTACCTGCACAGCTACGCAGGCCGGGCGTGGAAAACGCAGGAGAAAGCAGCCCTGATCATGGATTTGCTCTACAGTGACCAACCTGATGGCATCAGCGGCAACGAGGATTGTGGACAGCTTTCGGCGTGGTATATCTTTTCTGCCACCGGTTTTTACCCTGTTGCCCCCGGCAGCGGCGACTACATCATCGGTTCGCCGCTCTTTGAACAGACCACCATACATCTGGCTAATGGAAAAACCTTTACGGTAAAGACTGAAGGCAGAACCCGCAATGCTTTTTTTATTCAATCTGCACAATTAAATGGAAAGCCTTTTCACCGTTCCTATATCTCCCATAACGAGATCGAAGCCGGCGGCGTACTAGAGTTTGTGATGGGATTACAGCCCAACAAGGAGTGGGGGTATGCAAAGGAGCACCGTCCCAAATCATACATTCCCGATGAGTTCAGGCTTGCACCCCTGGAAGAGAGGCTGGTTTTCATCCCGTTTATCTCAAAAGAGAAAGACCTGTTCCATGAACCCATTACCTTTGAAATTGAATGTCTGACACCCGGAGTTACCATAAATTATACCACCGACGGAAGCGAACCTACGCAACAGTCAGCGCTTTATGAAGGTCCGATTACCATTGATGAAACAACCCTGATCAAAGCAAAGGCTTTCCGGGAAGGGATGCAAACGAGTGAAACCCTGACCAGGGAGTTTATCAGGGCGTACTACAGGCACTCCGGCAGGCCTTACCCAGCCATTGAGCTGCAGCACGGACCCGCCGGCAGATACACAGGCCGCGGGAAGAATGCACTGCTGGATGGTCAAAGGGGAACCATTGACTTTTTCGATGGTGAATGGCTTGGCTTTATGAATGACCTGGTGGCTACCGTTGATCTGGGTGCTCCCCGCCATGTGGAAAGCATTCGGTTGTCGTTTATGAGAAATGTGGGTTCGTGGATACTGCTTCCGGAGACCATTGAGATTGCAGTCTCCAACGACAATCAACATTTTATTGTCATAGGCACGGAGCAACACACCACCACACCTGCCGATTATGATATCGGGATCAAGGCGTATCGTTTTGATGCACAACAACCCTTCCGCTATGCCCGTATCGTGGCAAGAAGCACGGAGGCTTTGCCTGAATGGCACCCGGGGGCAGGCAACAGGCCGTGGTTGTTTACTGACGAAATCATTCTGGAATACTAAAATCTGAAGAAGATGTTCAAA
>SKOK01000153.1 GCA_007120085.1 Bacteroidales bacterium
AGCACATCCAGCCCCCGGAGCATCTCTGCGGTTGGCTTGCGTGTTGGCCCATACAGGCTGAACATCGGCACACCGGTGCGCGGATCGTTTTCATTGTCAACATAGTCGCCGGCCGGATAATCGCCGCGCACACCATGCTCGGGGCCATAGAGAGCCACGAGCATCACATCAGGCGCCTCAGCAAGAATGTCGATGGTGGAGCGCAAATAGCGGTCAACACCCGTTGGGTTGGTAATCAAACCAACCCGCTTGCCACGAAGCGATTCAAAATTATTCTCCCTGAGCACTTCGATGCCGGTCTTCACCTGGCTGCTCAACGGACTGACAAACAAACAAATCATAAAGAAAAATGTAATGCGTTTCATAGGTCGTAAATTTTTATCAAAAATAATGATATGGACGGATATGCAGCCTTTTTTTCTAAAAAAATCATCCTTTAGGTGCTGAAAGGCAATGGACTCACCTTTCATATAAAAATTCGAGGTTTATGCGCCACAGCTATGGCGTTCGGCTGTCAATTGGTATCTTTGCAAAAAAAACGTGAATTACTATCAATTATTTCGGGCCAATCCGGGCATACTGAGCTTTGGCGTGATGATGGTTTTCTTCAGCAGCTTTGGCCAAACCTTCGTATTATCACTTTACATCCCTGAGTTGATGGAGACATTTGGGCTGAGCAGCAGCGGATTCAGCACGCTCTATGCCACAGCCACCCTCCTCAGTGCGGCTTCATTGATATATGTAGGGAAAAAGATTGACCACGTCCCACTCCGGCATTTTGTAAGCTTTGTCATTGCCGGCTTATTTCTTGCCTGCCTGTTGTTTGCCGTATCCTGGCACCTGGTGGTCTTATTTTTCGCTTTGTATGTGATGCGGTTTTTTGGTCAGGGACTGATGATGCATACGGCGATGACTACCCTGGCCCGGTATTTTTCTCTCGCCAGGGGGAAGGCCCTGAGCATCGCCGCCTTAGGTTTCCCGCTTGGGGAGGCGATCTTTCCGGTGCTGGTGGCCAGCAGCATCCTTGCATTAGGATGGCGTCAAACTCTGGCAATCAGCGCACTGACAATTGCCATTGTTTTATTTCCTTATGCCATGTTCACTCTAAAGCGTTTGAAAACAACTCGCATCAATGAAGGACAGTCTCCCGGAGAAGAAAAGACAAAGCCTGGAGAACCAGCTGCATCAGAAAAGTTATGGAAGCAAAAAGAAGTAATTCGATCACGGTGGTTTTACATCTTTGCACCCTCTGTATTCCTTATTGGCTTTTTACAAACGGCACTGTTTTTCTTTCAGACTTTCATCGCTGAAGAAAATGGCTGGACAACCGAATGGATGGCCGGTAGCATCATTGCCTATGCGAGTTCTTCCATTGTGATGTCAATCATAGCAGGTCCGTTGATCGACAAATTTTCTGCGCGCCGGTTGTTCCCCTTTATGCTGATTCCGCTTGCAGTGGGCGTGGCCGTGCTGGGCATGAGCAATCATCCATTTATTGCCCCGGCTTACTGGCTGCTGGTGGGCTTTACCGGTGGCATGAACTCACCCATCACATCGTCAATATATGCCGAAACCTTCGGCGTCAGGAGCCTTGGTACGGTAAGAAGCATTTTTACCTTTGTGATGGTGGTAAGCACGGCACTTGGTCCGGTTGTTTATAGTTTCTTTATAGAAAAGGGGTTCAGTTTTGATCAGATCCATTATGGTGTGATTGCCATTGTGTTGCTGAATATGGCTTATATTTATGCCAGATACCGTAAGAAATCAGTTTGATAAATCAGGGTGATGAGTCAATTTGCGCAATTCACGCAATGAAGGCTTTGCGGCCGGAACAAAATACGCCCCAACGGGATCTGTGTTTTGCACTTGATGCACCGGCCAAACTCTTCCTTGCCATACATTGACAGCACACGATGCAAGCTTTCGAGTTTTTGCTCAGCCTGTCTGAGGCTCGCTTCGGTAACGCTTTTGTTATTGATGGCATCCATCCGCGATATACGGCCAATGGCCACGTCAGGCGCTATCGGCCTCGTGAGCTCTTTGTACTCCGCTATGCGATTTTCTGTTTTGGCGATCTCATCCAGAATTTTCTGCTTCACTTCGGACTGTTCCATGGTGTAAAAGTATTATTTTTTCAGAAATACTACACTCTATTCCTGAAAAACAAATACAATACAACCATCTTTTGAAAGCCCAGCCAATTGTGGCAATTCCTCACTATATTCCCTGGAATTTGAAGGGCATGGAAGGGGTAAACAGCCCCGATGTTTCGCCTGAATAGATCTGTCCATCATCTGCCCGCAGCACCTTTACTCCGGCACCTTCACTAAAATCAAGCTTCTTGAGGTCAACCCAGAAGGTATTGGGCGTCAATGCTGTTTCAAAATAGTAAACCATGTTTTTCTGATCAGCCACTACCCGCCATTGTGTGGTGGAAAGGTTGGGAAAGCCCTCTATGGATATGCCATAAGGCACGGAAGTGTTCCTGATCACACTGAAAACACTGGCAACAGCCACTTGTATGTCATCGGTTTGCGGAACTGCATTGATGTAATACTTTGCCCTGACATAACGATCGGACGAATGAACGGTACCCGGCAGGTGGATATGCCCCGGAAATCTTTCCCAGTATCTTCCGATGGCCAGCTGTTCAGCAAATGGCGGATCATTGGTCATCACCACATAAGAGGGGTCGTGGTGGATGACAAGCTTTCCACCAAGGTACTCAAAAATGGCGCTGTCGCCAGCAGGATCCGATAATGACAAATGAACCGTGGTGAACTTGTTAGTGCCGGGAATAAAATCGGTAACAACCACAAATTCTTCTTTGCCAAGTGCTTCCACGGCTTCTGCAACATTTGCAAAATTGTCAAGCACATATTGCGCCCACATCGAGATGGCCAGTCCGGGTTTGTCTCCACCAATTTCAAATACAGGATAGTCAGACTCTACCAGCCAAAGCATGTTTGCCACCAAACCTTTTTCATTCATACCCTCAGAAGTGGCAATATCAAAAGAGCTGAATACCAGGCTACCATATTTTGATGTCCATTCAACCGAATTTGGCCCGGCCTCACCATTGCGCTCCATACCCCTGGGAAAGGACCATAGGTTTGCAGGAATCGGCAAGCTAAAGTCCATGTTTCGACCTGTCAAAATAGTCTCATTAGGCCCTTTGTAAAGGACACG
>SKOK01000238.1 GCA_007120085.1 Bacteroidales bacterium
ACCCTCGCGGCAGCCGTTGTGGCCGCCGACCTGGCAGGTGCACTGAGCGGCGAAGGCCCGTTTACCGTTTTTGCCCCCACCGACGAGGCCTTTGACGCATTGCCCGATGGTTTGCTTGATGACCTGCTGGCAGAACCCGAAGGTCTCCTGACAGACATCCTGCTCTACCACGTTGTAGGCGCTTACGCACTCTCAACCGACCTGAGCGACGGCCAGGAGATCACCACCCTGTTTGGCCAGGATGTGCTTGTCACAATTAATGGTGACGGTGTATTCATCAACGATGCACAGGTGATCATTGCTGACCTGGAGGCTGAAAACGGCGTGGTACACGTGATTGACGCTGTTTTGGTGCCTTCCGATGATACAACCAATATAATTGATGTTATTGATGCTACTGATTTAAGTATCGATGTATATCCAAACCCAGCCGGTAGCATTGTAAATATCTCATCCAGTGAAGAGATCAATCACATTCGTGTTATTGATGTAACCGGCAGAATACTGCAAGACACAGCTGCTTCAGGTACAATTCAGGCCTTGAATATAAGTAGCCTGCAAAACGGGCTGTATTTCCTGCAGATTTCTACAAATGCCGGTGTTTTGACTGAGAGAATACAGGTGGTTCAATAAGCTAATAATGTTTAATTACCCAAAGAGGTTGTTTCGAAATCCGGAGCAACCTCTTTTTTTTATACTTTTGTTGTAGGAAATGATTCCCTAAGATTGTATAGCAAGATGTCAGCGGTCAACATCATACAAATACGACACCCATCAGGCAAATTATTTGATGACTATTGCCGTTTTGTCGAAGATCATCCTGATGTATCATATTTTCAGTCAGAGGCGTTTATTCGTTTTGTTGAGGATTGGCAGCAGGCCGAATGGATTTTGTTGTTGGTTGTTCGGAAAGAGGGCCTCAAAGACCCTGGTGCCCGACCGGCTTCATACAGACCCGGAGATATTTTTAATATACCTTCCGAAAAGGCCAATGATAAAGCGTCAAAGACCGACCCTGGTGCAGTTATAGAAGGGGGTAAAATTGCTGGTTCCCTGCTGGCTGTCAATTTACAGGATGAGTTGCCTGATTTAATCTGGTTCAGACCGTTTGCCGGGATTTTCCGCATGCTGACTGCACGTACTATCGTTTACGGTGGACCAGTGTTGGGCGAGACTACACGCTTGCAAAAAGAATTAATGATTAAATTGTTGTTGAATGCGCTGCGCAAGAAGGTTAACAGTCGGAGCCTTTTTATACAGTTTCATAATAGCTTTGATGTATCAAACTACCTTCCTTTATTCAGAGAAATGGGTTATCAGTTTTTTGAGAGCCATTTACCTGAACCTATTCCGGATGTATTGACTTTCCAGAGATCAATTCAGCGTGTTTCTCATAATGATGGTTCAACACCGGACTCAATGCAAGAAGACATGGTTCACAATGATCTGCAAGTCAATAATATGCATTCCATTTTAGAGAATCAAACGAACAGCCACGGTTGTTTTTTGCGGATCAATCATGCCATCCGGTATAGTTTGCTTAACGCAGGGTACAAGATGTTCCGGCTTTTTACGAGCACAAAAAAATCATAAGTGGCTGATTCTTGAATTTGTTGCAGTTATTCACGCGGCCGGCCGAAAACCTGCGTCCAGTATATTCCGGAGCGCGCCACACCCATCTCGGTGAAATTAGCCTGCATGATGTTACGGCAATGTCCCGGACTGTTCATCCAACCTTCAACAACAAGCTCTTCGGTCTGGGTTTCACCCATGGCAATGTTTTCTCCGATGGTTGAATATTTGTAGCCAATCCTTCTTACTCTGTCGGCAAGGGAGGAGGTATCGCTGCCTGTGTGACTGAAGAAACTGTTGGCATTCATGTCATTGCTATGAATCTGTGCGGCTGCAGTTAGCTCATTGTTCCAGCTGACGGGTCCGGCAGGAGGGAAGTATTCGCTGCCGCATCGCGCACCCTGGCTGCGGCTTTTGTTAACCAGCTCAATCAGCATCCCTTCATTGATCGAATCTGTATTCCAGTAATGTGGGATCTTTGGCGCAGCCAATAACATAACATGAAAAATGTCTGTCCGGGCGACAGCCATATCCTGAAAATCAGGACTCATAAGCTCCTGGCAGCTCCTGGTGTTATTCATGGTCAGCGCTACAAAATTTTCTTCTGTGAAGCCGCTGCTGCTACTCGAAAAGCCCTGGTAAATGCTTGTAAATTCATAATTCACAGCCATTAGTGCCCCACCAAGGTCAAAACCTCCTCTTTGGATGTATGATTGGTCTGAACGGTTTTTGTATATCGCATCGCTATACATCTGTGCTGCGACAGCCAGTTGCTCATTCCATTCCAATGGTGGAACTGCTTCATAATAACTGCCATTGCAGGATGTGCCATTGATGCGGTGTGTGTTAAACAATTCCAGGATGAGCGCATTGTCAAGACCGGGGGAAGATATAGCAGCGATATTGCCGGATCCTGCTTCTGCGACCGAAGCGGTCAGTGTCCAACCAAAGAATGCCATAATAATGAATAATCTGTTTTTTATCAAATGCATCATCTTATTTTAATTTTCACCTGTTTGTAATTTCGTTATGCATTGTCTTTCAATGTTTTGTATTTCTGTTGTTTCACAGAGTTCCACAGAGCTTGACACAGAGTTGCACGGAGTTTTTGTCTCTGTGAAACTCTCCCGCATGGGCGGGACAGGTATGAATGACTCAGTGTTACTCTGTGTAACTTTATTTTTTCATACTAACGTAAATCAAGCCTGTTTAGTTTGGTTCGGTTTGGTGATTACTATCCAATCAGTGCGCAATAAACGTGATAAAGAGAAAAAAACAATGCAATATGCAGGATGTGCAATTTCTGCGATTTTATCCACATTAGATGAACATTGGTAAAAGACAATTGTTTATTTGTTTAGTTTTTCACACTCACACAGAAAAAAATATTTAAACCTTAAAAGCACAGAAATATGAAGGCAAAACAACTGATTCTTCTGGCCTTGCTGGCTATTTTTCTTATCAATGTTCATCCGCATCAGCTTAACTCCTGCACCCGTGTCCTTTACAAAGGGCCTAATGAGACTATTTTGACAGGTCGAAACATGGACTTTAGCTTGCCGATTCCTGCAAACCTATGGTCCTTTCCCAGGGGTATGGAGCGCAATGGTGAGGCCG
>SKOK01000308.1 GCA_007120085.1 Bacteroidales bacterium
CGCTGCGACCAACTCGACCTTGAGCTGATGGTTCCAAAAAACACATCCATACACGAAACACCATTTACCGTTTCTGTGGACTTAAAAGGCAAGGGATGTACCACGGGGATATCGGCTTCTGATCGGGCCAAAACGGTGAAAGCATTGGCTGACCCTGAAACCCACCCCGGCGATCTGGCGCGGCCCGGCCATATTTTCCCACTGCGGGCCAGAGAGGGAGGCGTGCTGCAACGTGCCGGACATACAGAAGCAGCCATTGACCTTGCACGCCTGGCAGGGCTTCAGCCTGCAGGTGCACTCGTGGAAATCATGAATGAAGATGGTTCGATGGCGCGACTGCCTGACCTGTTTGAAATAGCAAAGCGATTTGACCTCAAAATTATTTCCATAGAGGACCTCATCGCCTACCGCATAAAAAACGAAAGTCTCATCTCGAAAGAGATTACTGTGGACCTGCCAACCGAATGGGGCCATTTCAAACTAACCGCCTACAGGCAAACCACTAACAACATGTTGCACCTTGCCCTTACCAAAGGTAGCTGGTCACCTGATGATGAAGTACTTGTGCGCGTGCACTCTTCCTGCATTACCGGCGACATTTTTGGCTCTTGCAAATGTGACTGTGGAGGCCAGCTCCATCAGGCAATGGAGATGGTGGACCAGGAAGGTAAAGGAGTCGTGTTGTATATGAATCAGGAAGGAAGAGGCATTGGTCTGTTAAACAAATTGAAAGCATACCACCTGCAAGAACAAGGCCTCGACACCGTTGATGCGAATATTGAACTGGGGTTTAAAGCCGATGAAAGGGATTACGGGATTGGAGCACAAATACTGCGCGATCTGGGAGCAAACAAAATCAAACTGATCAGCAACAACCCCGGAAAAAAGACAGGGCTAACAGGCTACGGCATAGAGATCACTGAAAACATACCGATCATTGTGACAACATCCCCATTCTGCAAAACCTACATGGATACAAAAAAGAACAAAATGGGACACATATTGTAATAGCCTGCTAATCCGCTTTACCTTCAGCTGTTCCACCGTCTTCACTGTCATAGATGTTTCCTTCGTCTGATCTGGTCAGCATCCCTGCCGGCTCTTCCGGCCGGCGTTGACGCCGGAAAAGATCGCCAAAGTCGTCAAATTCTTTCCTGTAAAAGAGCCCTATGCCCTGGGTGTATGGCGAACTCGTGTTGATAATGTCAAAAGTATTTGATCTGTTGAAAGCTTTTACTCTAAACTTGCCTTCAGGTGTAATCTTTACCTCGATATTAACATCGCCAATGATTTGGCTGGCTGATTGTGTGGCTTGCCCGGTAGCTGTTTCATTGCCGGCATAACCAAAGTTGCCATCGATCAACACCCTGTCATCAAACAACTGTGTTGAAAGTGCAAGTTCAACCTCCTGGCTGCTCAGCTCATCACCCGGCCTGTAGTTTACACCAATTTCGAAATCCGAGCTTATTTGTGACAGCCAGTTGCTCAGCTGGTTGGATAAAAGCTCTGAAGACGTACTTCCCACGCCGTAACCAAGTGCCGTATTATACTGGTCGGTGGTTGCAGGCATAAAGCGGTTCAGGACCAACAATGAAAAAACCTGCCTGTTCATTTCCTGTTCAGTGGTTACCACCCTTTCAATAAGCTCCCTTGTGTTTTCGTCGCCCCCCGGTATCAAAATCTCAAAAGAGATTGCCGGGTTGAACAGCTTTTCTTCAAGTATCAAGATGGTTTCCACTGGGATGCGTCGTCTGTATATATCAGCATTAAAATCATCAATGCCTTCACCAGCCAGGAGATCATATAAAGGTGTGCGGAGCCTGTATGCCGCACGCAGGTCAACATCGGCATCGTTCAGGTCGCCTGCCCATCTGACCGTGCTGCCCTGCTCAATGCGAAACCGTTTGTTGATGATGTTTTGCAGCGAAAAAACATATTCTCCATCTTCAATGACATAATCACCATAAATGTTGAAAGCCCCCTGCGGTGAAACTTCCAGCCTCAGATTCCCTGATCCGCTTCCGCGTATAATGTCACCAAAACGCGTATCAAAGTACATATGCACATCTGCATCTGTGGTTACTTCCAGATCGAAGTTGAGGGTCACGCCACCACGCATTTCAGGGAAAACGGATGCGCGCCCATCATGCATTGTGTCCCGCGAAACAAAGGTTATGAACTGGTTCTCCCTGATCTCACCAGAATAATTTAAAGGAAGTATGACATTTGTACCCCGATTGGTTCTGGCACTCACATCGAGGGTCACATCAGTTGCAGGGCCGTGAATATGAGCCAGCCCGGTCAGGAAGGCCGTTCCATAATAAAAGTCACCGGAACGCTGACCGGTGTTGAAAACAATCATCCTTTCGGGGGCAATGCGCAAATCAAAACTAAAATCCTTGAAAGCCGTGTGCATTATTCTGCCAGCTACCGTGCCTGAATTACCAAGAGAATCATTCAATAACATGGCATCGATACTGAAATGACCTTTTTCAAATTCAACAGCATGATCAAAAGTATAGCCAATGTTCAGGTAGGGGATAAATAGTCCGCCCTGCTCAACAAAAGCGCTACCTGAGAGCTCCGGACTGCTGAAGGGTCCATCCATACGAAGATTTCCGGTAGCCAGCCCCCTGAAGTTGTCTGCAAAACTGGCCATGTAGCGCCCCCAAACCGCCATATTCTTTTTATCCAGCACCATGTCAAGATCAAAATTTTGTTCGGCATTATCGGGGTAGATCATCCCTGAAACAACCAGGGGCTTATGCCCATCTCCACCATCGTAGCTTTCAATTCCGGCATCCACCCTGAACCCACCTGCTTCACTGTCCCAAATGCTCTCAACCGTTAAGTCACCCAGGATGATGTGGTTAAAAGTAAAGTCATCAACCATCAGCTCAGCCCCAATGCTTGGGGCCTGATATATGCCAGTAAAAGAAAAATAGCCATTCATGATGCCCCCAAACTGAAAGCTTTTTGTATTCATAAGATGTTCAGAGTAAGCAACATCAAAATTGGCAAAAGAAAGCGTCATCCTGTCATCCGGATCAGCACTCAAAACACCATCTGCCCTGATAAACTGGTCGTGATTGTATGCCATCAGCTGGTTTATTTCAATCCTTTCTTGATCCAGAATGATCTTGTGATCAACGTTTAGCTGCCATTTTTCACCTTCAA
>SKOK01000254.1 GCA_007120085.1 Bacteroidales bacterium
AACCCTGAACCATGCTCAGTATTGAAAACATAAGTGTTCGTTTCCCCTCTTTTTCCGTGGAGAATATCTCCCTGGTGGTGGAAAAGCACGACTACCTGGCCCTGTTAGGGGTATCGGGTGCCGGCAAGACGGTGCTGCTGGAGGTGTTGGCAGGACTTTTGAGGCCAAACCGGGGAAGAATCCTGCTGAATGGGAACGACATTACGCATCAGAGGATACAGCAACGGAAGATAGGCCTTGTTTACCAGGACTTGTCGCTGTTTCCGCATCTCACTGTGGCAAAAAACATTGCATACCCATTGCAAAACCGCATTTCTTCGTCTCGTGACATCCGTGAGAAGGTTGATGAACTGGCGCAGCAGACTGGCGTCGGGCATCTGCTTGACAGGTATCCGGGTACCTTGTCGGGGGGCGAAGCACAACGTGTGGCGCTGGCCAGGACACTCGCTGCCGACCCGGACATCCTGCTGCTCGATGAGCCTTTGTCTAACCTGGATGTGAAGTTGAAATCAGACCTGCGCAAGCTGCTTAGAAACATCCACACAAGCGGAAAAACAGTGATCCACGTGACCCACGATTTTATGGAGGCCGCCACGCTGGCAAACAAAGTGGCCGTGATACAAGACGGAGTACTCGTGCAGCATGGCACCCCTGAAGAGGTGTTCAGACATCCTCAAACCGAATTCGTGGCGCGCTTCAGCGGCGTGAAGAACCTCTTTAAGTGCCTGTCAAACTCATCATCAACTGCCGATGGTCTGCACAAGGTGATGATTGAGAATGACGTCGAAATTCTTTTTCTCGCAAACGACATCCCGGAGAACGGCTATGTGATGATCCCACAGCAGGATATCATCATCTCTGAAAGCCGCGTCACATCATCTGCAGTCAATAACCTTGAAGGCGTTGTCAAAGAAATGATCCTCCTTGGTGCCGGCATTGAGATTGTTGTTGATGCAGGTGCTGAGTTCGTGGTCAGTGTCAGCAAACAATCACAGGAAGGCATGCATTTAATTCCGGGGAAGAAAGTATGGCTCAGTTTCAAGGCGTCGGCTGTCAGGTATGTGGATGCCTGAATGTTTCCGTGCCTGCAACCTGCTCTGTCAAATTGCCTCCTTAGCCTGCTTTTTTCAGGTGCTTTTACTTCAGGCCATCTGCTTCGTTGCGAAAGCCTTGAAATAGACTACTATGTCGGCGGCTTTCGGCGCCTTGCATCTGACCTGAATTAAAAGCATGAATAGTGCAGGTTAGAGAAAGCCATTTTTGATTTTATTTTTTCAACTTGGTTTCGATGTGTATTTCTGAAAGCAAGGTTTTATGTACCGGACATTTATTGGCAATTTCGAGCAATTTGTTTTTCTGGCTTCCGTTAAGCTCGCCTTTCAGCTCAATAACGCTGGTGAACTGATCGATCTTGCTTGTATTTGAATTCTCGCAGGCTTCGCAGTCCTCCGCATGGATCTTGCCATGCTCAATGTGCACGTTCACTTCTTCTACATTCCATTTTTTACGATCAGCATACATCCTGATGGTCATGGCTGTGCAGGTGGCGAGGCCGGCTGAAACAAAATCGTATGGTGTTGGACCAAAATCGTTGCCGCCATAGCTCTCCGGTTCATCGCTCACCAGGTAATGTTTCCCGGCTTTGATCTGCGTGGTAAATTTGTCCTCGCCGGACAGGTTGGCCACTACTTGCAAGTCGGTTTCCGGTTTTTTCTTCTCACGGAAATCAATATACCGTTTGGCCCAGGAGGCAATCACATTTCCCAGGTAAACCGAGTCGGCAGATTTTGACAAGAGGTGGTCTGCTCCATCGAGCGATACAAAGCTTTTCGGGTGACGTGCTTCTTTGAAAATATGCGCAGCATGGTCAACGCCCACAATCTGATCCTGTGGCGAATGTGCAATGAGCAGTGCTTTCTTGAGTGTGCTCAGTATACTGGGCAAATCCACAGCTTCCAGGTCATCAATAAACTGCTTTTTAATGGTGAAGGGCCTGCCGCCGATGGAAACCTCAGCAAAACCTTTTTGATTCATGTCTTCCATACCAGATGAAATCAACTTCTTAACGTGTTTTGGGTCGGCAGGGGCACCGATGGTGGCCACGGCGCCAACGGAATCCATTTCGGCGGCGGCATAGAGTACTGCTGCACCACCCAGTGAATGGCCAATCAAGAGCGAAGGTGCCATGAATTCTTTTTCCAGGAAGCTTGCAGCTGCTTTGATGTCCTGAATGTTGCCAGAGAAATTGGTGTCAGCAAAATCGCCTTCGCTCTCCCCCAAACCGGTAAAGTCAAAACGCAAAACGCCAAATCCTGAAGAAGTGAGCGCACGGCTGATGTTGCGCACAGCAGACAGGTTTTTATTACATGTGAAACAGTGCGCAAACAAGGCAAAGCTACCCGGTTTACGGTCGGCTGGCAGCTCCAGCCTGGCAGTTAAATTGTGTTCGTCCTGGTTTTTAAACGTAACTTTTGATGATTTCATAAAACATTGTTTATCAAAAAGTTAATAAAAATTATTTAACTAAAAAATTGAATATCAATATTTATACCCTTGCCCATCGTCGTCTTCCAGTTCAACACCCAGCGATAATACAATGCGATTAACAAAGTTAAAATAAGCGATAACAAGTGTGGCATCCAATATGGCGGCATCTTTTAACCCCACACTTTTCAGCGATTTGGTATAATCGTGTTTTTCATGCGCATGAGGGTTGAGGGTCAATAACCGGGCATAGTGACATAAAGCCAGTTCCCTGTCAGAAAGAAAACCTGGCGCATCTTCTTGTATGATCTGCTTGATTTTGTGTTCATCTTTCCAGTAATGATTCAGTGCCTCAGCATGGTGTTTCTGGCAATACGGGCAGCCATTTGCTGCCGATACCACCACTGCCATCATCTCCCGTTCAGCACGGCTCAGTTCCGAACGGCTGAACATAATGCCCATGTAAAGGTCCATATGTTGTGTGATGCTTTCGGGCCGCAGGCTCTGTATGGTGTGTACCTCAGCCAGTTTCCCTCGTTGCTCCAGAAGCGTGTCATAGATTTCTTTTAACTTCCCACTCGCTTCATTGTGTCCTATCGTTTCTATTCTTGCCATTTTTTCTGAATATCGTTTGTGCAGTTACAAATGTAGCCATATTCATGGAGAATAAAGAAGTGAAACCAGAAAGG
>SKOK01000214.1 GCA_007120085.1 Bacteroidales bacterium
GAGCGTCAAGTTGAAGGCTACTCCGTGGATATTGTGAATGAACTACAGGAAAGAACAGGGCATGTTAACAAAATCAACATGAGTCTGTGGACTGATGCATACGCCATAGTGCAGTACCTGCCGAACAGTGCAATTTTTACCACCACCCGCACACCTGAACGTGATAATATGTTTCAATGGGTTGGACCTATTTCTACAAGCAGAGCCTATTTTTATACCCTCACTGCTTCCGGATTAACCATCGAAACTCTTGAACAAGCGAAAACTCTTGAATCAATTGCAACACCAAATGGCTGGTTCACCCATGATTTTCTTATAGAAAACAACTTCCAAAACATCGTTGCTACTGCCAATACATCTGCTGAGGCATTTAATCAATTGATTGATGGCGAGGTTCAGGCGCTTTTTCTGACAGATCTGGATGTGGTCTGGCTTGCTGACAATAGCGATGTGCCAATGAGCGATCTGACTCAACATATGGAAGCGTTGAATTTATTGGATTATATCGCATTCTCCCTCAATACGCCGGCGGGTACTATTGAGCAATGGCAAAATTATCTCAACGACATGAAGGCGGATGGCACATTCGAAAACATCTGGAATCAGTGGTTCGATGACGTTCCAATGCCTTGATTAAATGTTTTTTGTTTTATCAAATCTGTATCCAACCTTAGACGCGTATCATTTCTGAAAAAAGTTTGTACATTGCAGTGGAAAAATGCGTTGAATGAATAGCCGAATATCACAATTGCTGGTTTTTGCTTTCTGCCTCCCATGGCTTATACCGGGGGGGCATATCCACGTTTCCGGGCAGGCGGCGCAATCAGGTTCAGATGTCCTTGTCAGGGTTGAAGCATTGATTCAGATGGCCAAAGAGGAACGCAACAACCGGCTGGCTGTTGAACTTGCCGATCAGGCTGTGTATCTTTCAGACTCCCTGGGTGAAGACCTTCTGGCCGCCAAAGCATACCTGATCAGTGGAACGGCCTGGCGGGCAGCCGGTGACTACCTGATATCCTATGAAAAGCTTCAGGAAGCCTATCGGTTGTTCAATGCATTGGAGCTTTATCACGAGGCAAATATCGTCAAACGGCAAATAGGGGAAACATTCAGGGCAGGAGGCGCCTTTGTCGAATTTAACCCGTCACCTGTTCTGCAAGGTGCTCTTGAAGTGACGCCTGAGACAAGAGAAGGTTTTAGGGGAAGAAGCGTTTTTGAACAGGCCATGCGCATGTTTTCAGAAGCAAAGATTCATTTTTCAGTTTCTGGCGAAGACCTTGAACTGGCGAAAACCCTGAACCGGATGGCCGCCACTGCTTTTGAAATGACCACCAACCATCCCGCATTCAGCGCCTGGCTGGAGTCCATAGAGCCCTCAGCCAGTGCCTTTACTAAGGGAATAGAGGCTCGCCCGGAGCTGATGCGCATGCATGATCAAACCAGGGCTTATCTCGACAGCGCAACAACCATGGCCAGGCAGTTGAACGATCATGCACTCATCATTTCCAATGAAAACATACGCGCGGCCATATATGCCATGGAATACAAAACAAGCATGTCTCTCCAAAAATACGACGAGATCATGGACTTCATGCATGAAACCGGCCATACAGATGAGCTGCCGCTCGTAATGATCAACAAGGCAAGATCCCTTGGCGCTGGATGGCTCAACCGTTACGAGGATGCCATTGAGCTGGCACTGGAAGCCCTGGAACAGGCCAGAGAATTGAATACGGCCATATATGTTGTTTTAGCTCACGAATTATTGCACAAAAATTACCTGGCCCTTGGCGATTATGAAAATGCATATGTTCATTTTGTCGAGAATGCACAGTTTGCTTTTTTGCAACAAGGGACTTTGCTGATGTTAAAAACCAACGCAAAGGAGTATGAGTTTCAGATTAAGCAAAGAGAAACTGAGATTTCGTATCGCCAGCGGCTGTTTAAGACCGCCGCCATAATGGGCGGTATGATAATATTGACATTCGCTGTTTTCTTAATCATGTTGGGCATTAAAAACCGCGGCAAACGACAATTGCTGGTGGAGCTAAACAACAAAAACCTGCAGATCAGCAATCAGAATGAAGAACTGACAGAGGCCAACACCTCCAAAGACAGACTGTTTTCCATCATAAGCCACGACCTGCGAAACCCTTTTAATACAATCCTGGGATACAGCGACCTGTTAAAATCCAGTATTGAAGAATATGACAACAAGGAGGCCCGGAAATTCGCCAGTCACATAAATATTGCCGCAGAGCAGACCCTTAACTTGCTCAACAACCTGCTTCAATGGGCAAAAATACAAAGGAAGCAACTCCGGTACCAACCCGAAGAAGTGGACTTGATACTGGTTTCTGAAGAAGTCCGGCGTTTTGGAAATGAGATGGCAGGCACAAAAAACCTCCATATCGTCAATCATATCTCCCCCGGGCTGAAAGTGCTTGCAGACCGCGAAATGCTTAAAACAATCCTCCGGAACCTTTTGGGGAATGCCATCAAATTTTCCAATGCCGGAGGCAAGATCATACTGTCTGCTCAAACCACAACCCGCGAAATCATTATATGCGTTGAGGACAACGGCATTGGGATACAAAAGGAGCTTGCAAAATCCCTGTTTGACCTAAATGGACGTCATTCTAAACCAGGAACATCAGGTGAAGAAGGAACAGGCCTGGGCCTTGTGGTTTGTAAAGAGTTGGTGGAAATGCACGGAGGCAAAATATGGGTGGAAAGCACCCCCGGAACCGGAAGCAAATTCTGCTTTTCCATTCCTGTGAAATAATCTGTGGCAATTCGTTCAATCCGACCAATCCGTGGAAAAATCAATCCGCGGAAAAAAACCGCTCTGCCCCGGGATGCATGGGAATGATCGTTTCCGAGGCCATGTCCACCTCAAAAAAATTGGCCACAGGATGCACACCCAGCAACTCCTCAATCGATGCCTCCAGGAATATCGCCGTTAAAATGTCATACACAAGATCATCGTCCATGTCCGGGTGAGCGAGCATCAGGTTGCCAACCATGATGGAAGGAACACCTTCATCCAGCCCATACACCTCCTCCGGAATCTCACCAAAGGTAAAATAGGGGTGTGAAGCATAAATATCATCAAACAGAACCTGGGATACCGGAATAAAGCGCACATCGATTGCTCCGGTTATCTTTTCAACGGCCTGGCTGGGATATGGCAAATTGTAAAACACAGCATCCAGGTCACCATCAATCAAGGCACTCGCAGCATCAAGCTGCTGATAGTTCAGAGTGTTTACCTCATCCAGGATGCCTGCCGCCTCAAGGATTATAAGGGAAACCACCTCACCCCCACTGCCTGCAGCATCAATGCTTACCGTTGTCCCGGCCAGGTCTTCCACCGCAAATATATCGGAGTCAGCCCGAACGATGATGTGCTGAACGGACGGATACATCGAAAACACGGCCAGGACAGGCTGCGCATCACCGGCAAAGGAACCAACCCCTTCGTATGCATCCAGGGCTACATTGGCCATGGCCATCCCTAAATCAAGACTGCCAGCACCAAGCATCTGACAATTATCCACCGAGCCACCCGTGGTTTCCGAACGGGCAAATACATCTTCCACATTATCGGTGATCACCTTGGCAATACCCATCCCCAGCGGGAAATAAACCCCGCCCGGACTCGCCGTGCCAATTACAATGACCTCCATGGGATCCTCGTCCGACTTGGAACAAGACGGCATCAGTAAAATAGCAACAGACATTAACACAACAAAAACCGCTGCCAGCTTTTTGAAACTTTTCATTTTGGATTGTTTTGGGGGATAAATAAAAAAATCGGATATTCTTGCCTCAAATGTAAAGAATATCTGCTTGCCAACCAAATAACCGTGCATATATTAATCGGGGATGGCTACTTCCCATTATCGGGAGAAGTGCTTATGGGCGAGGAAGACCTGCGCGCGCATCACCGGTGTGAGCAAGGAGAAACAAGCTTTCAACTCCGCCACTGATGTGGGGTATATTTCTCAGAATGTTTACCTGTTTTATGCCTCCGAAGCACTTGCCACTGTGGTCAGGGGCCTGCTCGATCGTAAAAAGCTGCATGAACTGCTTAACCTGAAAACCTCCCAGCATGTGATCCTCGGACAAAGCGTTGGATATCCAAAGCCCTGATTGATTATCCAGTGGTGCATCACGTTTCAGATTTGCTCCGCTAAACAATGATTAACAACCGGTAACTGATATATTCATTCTGAATTGTTGTACTTTATTGATGAATGGCGTTTCTCAATTTACCATGAAAGACCTGGTAATCATCCACCGGGTTTTAGGGCTTCGCCTGGAAGCACTGATCCCTACTTACCTTCAGCCCGAAACAAGGGAAAAGGTCGGAGAGTCTATAAAAAAACTCAACAAGCCAAAACTCCGATTAAGAAAGGCTGAACCGGCATAATCCGCGGAAAAACCAATCCGTGAATAAAAAAAAATCAAGCACCCCGACAGGTTTTGACGTACCTTCACCGTATATTTGTCAACGGCTTCCAAAATGCCTCAAGAATGTATGTAGAACAAACGCTTTTCATCCCATGGAAAACATTTTCATCATTATCAGCTTAATTATCGCCGGCGCGCTGGCCTCTTTCATTTCGGCACTGGTGGTTAAAACCAGGACTGTCAGCCGAACCGAATGGAAGCACGTAAATGATGCCCTGGACACGACCAGGAGCGCACTGGCCCGCGAACAGGAAAAAGCCGGCTACCTGCAAGATCAGCTCAGCACCACAAGCGGACAGATGCAAACCCTTGCTGACGAAAACAAGACACTCAACAGCAAGGTGGCCGAACTAAGCGCCAACAACAACGCGCTGCAGGAAAAGCTTGACACACAGAAAAAGGAAGTTGAAGACCTGGGCGAGAAGTTTCAGGTAGCATTCGAGAACATCGCTAATAAAATACTGGATGACAAAACCCGCAAATTCACCGAACAAAACAAGGACAACCTGAAAATCATCCTCGACCCCCTGGGCGCACGGATCAGGGAGTTTCAGCAAAAAGTGGAAGAGGTTTACGAAAAAGAGGCCAAAGAGCGCTTTTCGCTTGGCAGGGAAGTAAAAAACCTTGTTGAGCTGAACCAGAAAATCAGCGAAGAGGCCAATAACCTGACCAACGCCCTAAAAGGCAACTCCAAAAAGCAAGGCGACTGGGGACAAATGATCCTGGAAAACATCCTCGAACAGTCGGGCCTTGTCAAAGACCGGGAATACTTCGTCCAGGAGTTCCTGAAAGACGAGGACGACAACTACATCAAAAACCAGAAAGGCAAGAAGATGCAGCCCGACATCATCATTGCATACCCCGACAACCGCAAGGTGATCATCGACTCCAAGGTGTCACTCACCGCCTATGTGTCATACTGCAACGCGGAAGACCCCGTGGAGCAGGATATGGCATTAAAGGCGCATATAAGGTCAATGCGCTCGCATATTGATGACTTGAGCGGCAAGTCATACCAGGACTTCGCACCCAGCCTTGACTTTGTGATGATGTTCGTGCCCAATGAGCCGGCTTACCTGCTCGCCCTGCAAAACGACCCCGTGCTGTGGCAATATGCCTATGACAAACGAATTATCCTGATCAGCCCGACCAACCTGATCGCAGCACTGAAACTCATCGTTGACCTCTGGAAACGGGAGTATCAAAACCAAAACGCCCAGGCAATCGCAGAAAGAGGCGCCGCCCTGTATGACAAATTTGTCGGCTTCGTGGATAACATGGAAAAGCTTGGCGGGCAGCTGGATAAGTCCCAAAAGACGTTTGAAACGGCCTTTGGCCAGTTGACGTCTGGAAGCGGCAACCTGGTCGGCCAGGCTGAAAAGCTCCGTGACCTGGGACTGAAAACCAAAAAGAAGCTTCCTCCCTCACTGACCAACAGCGCACTGTCAGCGCCCGAAACAACCTAAGCCGCCCCTGGTGGTAATCCGTATAATCCGTATAATCCGTGTAATCTGTGGATAAATCAATCTGTGGACCAAAGAATTATTTCATTAATTTTGGCCTGACAAATGACAATTATATTATGGAGTATATCAATTGGCAGGGCTTTCTGATTGGTCTCGCTGCTTTCATTATGATCGGGGTGTTTCATCCCATCGTAGCAAAGATGGAATACCATCTCGGGAAGCGCAGCTGGTGGATGCTGTTTGTTCCCGGCATAGCCTGTCTCGCGGGAAGCGTTTTCTTCTCGTCGCTGACATCGATGCTGCTGGGCGCACTCGCTTTCTCCTTTTTCTGGAGCACGCTTGAAATTTTCATGCAACACGATCGCGTCATTAAAGGCCGCGCCAAAAGAAACCCAAAACGCACAGATTATGACTGAAACAAGTTCGTGGATCGTACTGGGCATGAACCTCGACGGCCTGATTGCCGGCACAGCCACCTGGGTGATCATCTGGGCAACCCGCTATGCCTGCATCGCTGGTGAATACCATATGGGGCAACGCTTCAGATATGTTTTTCTCGGCTTTGGCATCGCCGGGGTGCTGGCATCCCTGCTCATACCAAACCTGCTCCTGTCGGCCATAATGGCCATCTTCGGCTTTGCCAGCCTTTGGGGAATACACGAAGTCGTCGAGCAGGAAGAACGCGTTAAAAAAGGCTGGTATCCCAGTAAAAAAAGATGAAACGCCCATGACAGGGCCTGACCTGTCAGACCAAAGTAATGACAGGGCTTGACCTGTCAAACACAACAAATAACAAATTATGTTCTTGTTCGGAATTTTTGCAACACCCCTGCCGTATGTGATCTTTTTCTTCATATACCTGTATGGCTGTGCATTTGTTTTCCACAACGACATTCCCGCTGAGCGAAACCTTACACCCGGACTTTTCGAGACCACCATATCAACCACGGCTGACCACAACAACACCCACGGCCCCACACACCTGGCTAATGATGCCCTGCTCCATGCAGGACTAAATGTTGATATTCAAAAAGCACCCCGTTTACAGACATGCGCTGCAAAACTCATTGACAGTCGCCTGCAAAAGCTTGCCTTCACAGCCCTTTCGCGCCCTCCGCCCCTGGTTGATTAAACCATAGTCGCGCCTGGCACAACTCATTTATGCCAAAGGCCCTAAGTCATTATCCATGTTTTAATCAAACCAACTTATGTTTCGACATATATATTTATTTATATGGACACTGTGCGGTGTTCCTTTGTCGCTCTACCCCCAGTTAGTCCATAATGAAGCTGACACGCTCCGCTTGCCGGAGGTCAGGCTGGAGGAGGTAGAGATCACGGCACTGCGCGAATCCGGAAAGATCAGCCGCTTGCCGGTTACGGCAGGCGTTCTTGACCTGCAAACCCTTCAGAACAACCAGGTAAACAGCATCAAGGACCTTGGCACATTTGTGCCCAACGTATTCATTCCCGATTACGGTTCCAGTCTTACCGCCCCTGTTTACATCCGGGGGGTGGGCTCACGCATCAACTCTCCTTCCGTGGGCTTTTATGTTGACAACATCCCGTATTTTGAGAAGTCCGTTTTTGCCTTTGACCTTATCGACACCGAACGCATTGAGGTGCTTCGCGGGCCACAAGGCACGCTGTATGGGCGCAATACGATGGGAGGCCTTATCAATGTGTCAAGTATATCGCCATTTCAGCCGCAGCAAACCCGGGTTGCACTCACAGGCGGAACCCCCACCCACCTGCATGGCACCCTGGCCCACAACCGGCTCTTAGGCTCTTCAACGGGTGTGGCGCTCAGCGCAGGCATAAACAGGCACACTGGGTTTTTCAAAAACCAGTTTACCGGTGAGATGGCTGACGACCACCTGTCGGCAGGAAGCCGCATACGCCTGGCCCACCAGCACTCCTCAGCCCTGCACATTGAGTTTACCTCACACTTTGAACACCTCGACCAGGGAGGTTACCCATATGCCATCCACAATGACACATCGGGCGAAACACAAGCCGTGAACTACAACCAGCCTTCAGGATACCAGCGCCAGATGCTTTCCAATGGGTTCTTGGTGCGGCATGAGGCGCCCGGGGTGGTGCTGCAAAGTGTTACAGCACACCAGTACTTTGCTGACAAACAAAGCATTGACCAGGACTTCACCCCCGCCGACCTGGTGTTCGCCGTACAGGAACAGTGGCAGCACATGGTTTCGCAGGAGCTAACCCTTCGCAACCGCAAAGACAGTCGCCACCAGTGGGTTACCGGCATTTTTGTATTTGGGCAGGATATTAACAACGACCTTAAGATCAATTTCGGAGAAGATGCCGTAGCCGCAGGGATGGTCCCTGCCCTGCTCACACGCTGCCAGCTGTCAAACAACAGGCTCCTGGGCGCAGCAGCATTCCACCAGTCGGGCATCAGCGACTTCCTGCTGCCGGGCCTCACCCTTACCGGGGGGCTCCGCCTCGACTACGAAGAAGCTCAGCTGACCCACGATTCCCATATGGTGACCAATGCCGATACCATCAACCCTGCCAGCCTTGAAAGCAGACGGGCATATTATGAGTTGCTGCCCCGTTTTGCTCTGCTGTATGCCCTTACGGAAACATCGGGTGTGTTTGGCACCATCACCCGGGGCTACAAAACAGGGGGCTTCAACGTGGTGTTTGAAAGTGATGACCAGCGCAGCTTCGACCCGGAATATTCCTGGAACTATGAAGTTGGATTGCGGGGTAACTTTCTTGACAATCGCCTTGACCTTCAGACCGCCCTGTTCTACATCGACTGGAAAAACCAGCAGATCTATCAAATGCTGCCCAGCGGCCAGGGGTCCATCCTGGCAAATTCAGGAGCCTCAGTGAGCAAAGGGGCTGAGCTGGAAGCCACCATCCTGGCATCCAGCCGGCTAAAGATCAGTGTTAATTATGGATATACCCATGCGACCTTCAGTGATAACGCCCCAAATCCGGACACAAACCTTTCGGGCAACTTCATCCCCTACATCCCAAGACACACCCTTTTCGGAAGCCTCCAATACCGCCTGCCACTCAACAACGACCTCTTCAGGTCCGTAAGCCTGTTCTCGTCATACCACGGCAAAGGCAAACATTACTGGAATGAACAAAACTCCTTTTATCAGTCGTGGTATGGCGTGGTCAACCTGATGCTGACATTCGAGGTACGCAATTTGTTCATTGACCTCTGGAGCAACAACCTCACATCGACCCGTTACCACGCGTTTTCGTTCCAGGCGCTGGGGAATCACTACGTACAGGAGGGCAAGCCTGCTGTTTTTGGAATTAACATAAGGCATCGTTTTTAATATTATGATGGCAGAAAAAAACAAAAAGCTTTTAACGCTGCTCAGCCTTTACGTGGCCCAGTCGATCCCGATGAGCTTTTTCACCACGGTGGTCCCTGTGATCATGCGGCAGCAGCATTATTCGCTGGAGGCGATCGGGCTGATGCAGCTTGTCAAGCTGCCGTGGGTCATAAAGTTCCTGTGGGCGCCATTTGTTGACCGCACCGGCAGCTCCACCTCCGGATACAAACGCTGGATCTTCTACGCTGAAGGTTTCTATGCGCTCACCATTGCGATCATCGCTTTTATTGACCCGGCACACCACTTCCCCGTCATCGTCGTGATGATGGTGGTTGCCGTAACGGCCAGTGCCACACAGGACATTGCCACCGACGCATGGGCCATTTTGACCCTCCATAAGGAAGAACGCAGCCTTGGCAACAGCATGCAATCCACAGGCTCATTCGTTGGTGCGATGGTGGGCGGGGGCGTTCTCCTGATCGTGTATAACCAGCTGGGGTGGAGCTGGCTATTGCTCGGACTGGCCCTGTTTGTTTTGCTTGCGCTCATACCACTCTACCTGTATAAGCCCTCTGCCGTGACCAGGAAAAGACCCAGGAGCAAAAGTGTGTCTTTCAAGGATATTGGAGGGTTTTTCAGGCAGGAAAAGGTGTGGCCGCACATTGCCTTTCTCGCCATCTTCCAGGCCAGCCTTACAGGCATCATGACGATGATCAAGCCATTGATGATTGACCTGGACTATTCTGCCGGCGCCGTTGGCCTCGTTGCAGGCATTTTTGGCACAGGCATGGGTGTGTTGTGCGCGATGGCGGCGGGCATGATCATGCGAAAACTGAGCCGGAAGCAGGCTGCATTCCTTTTTGCCAGCCTGAACCTGCTCCCTGTCCTGTTCTTCCTGTTCCTGCACCAGTATGGCCACCTTATGTGGGTGATGCTGATTGGGGCCTCATTGCTATGGGGCACATTCGCAATGGGCATGGTATTGCTTTTCACAGTGGCCATGGATCAGGTAAGGCACTGTCGCGAAGGCACAGACTTTACCCTGCAGATCGTAATCGTCCATATGGGAAGCCTTCTCGTTGCAGTAAGCAGCGGGATCATTGCCGATGCCTTTACCTATACAGGGCTGTTTTTTGTAAGCCTGGTGCTGGCCCTGCTGAACATGGTGGTGGTGTACTGGCGGTTTCAGGGAAAAAATGATTCCTAACTCCCAATATCTTTCATCTAACAAATTTATTATTCGATCCATTTAAACTGTTTGTGCTTTATGATATTTCGAAAAACACATCCATCCCAGTTGTTGATATTAGTCGAAAACGCTCTGTGAAACCTCTGTGTCAAACTCTGTGGGACTCTGTGAAACAAAAGAAACACAAAACGCTGAATATTAAAAACATACGACAGATAAAAGACATGAACAAACACACAAATCACGTTGTAATAATTGGCGCAGGCCTTACGGGCTTGACGCTGGCATTTTATTTGCGCAGAAAAGGAGTTGACTGCCTTGTACTTGAAAAAGATGGCCGGCCCGGCGGGGTGGTACACACAGGTCGCCAGGACGGCTTTGTTTATGAAACCGGTCCAAACACCGGCGTGATCAGTAATTTTGAAACGACTGAGCTTTTTGAGCAGCTGGCCCCGCATTGCCGTATGGAGGTTGCCAACCCTGAAGCCAAACGGCGCCTGATATGGAAGGGCGGCGCCTGGCATGCCTTGCCTTCAGGGCTGATGGCTGCGATAAAAACACCGCTGTTCACCCGGAGTGACAAGCTGCGCATCCTCCTGGAACCTTTCCGCAAGAAGGGTAAGGACCCGATGGAGACAGTCGCAACACTTGTAAGGCGCCGCCTGGGCGAGAGCTTCCTGGACTACGCCGTTGACCCCTTTGTTTCAGGCATCTTTGCCGGCGATCCCGAACGCCTGGTAACACGCTATGCCCTGCCCAAACTTTACAGGCTCGAACAAAAGTACGGAAGCTTCATTGGCGGCGCCATCGGCAAAAAAGTTACCGACCGCACGCCACAGCCATCAAAAGAGGTGTTTTCGGCCGTCGACGGACTTGACACGCTCACAAATGCCCTTCAAAAAATCATCGGGGAAAATCGGATTTTACTTAATGTAAGTGACTTATCGGTTCACCCGAAAAACACGGGAAGTGGCTACAAAGTATCTTTCATGCAAGGTGGCCTGCGCCGGGAAACCGCTTGCGAGGTGGTGGTGTCCACCCTGGGCAGCCACAGACTGACACAAGTTTTTCCCTTCCTGGATAAAGAAAAGGTGGCCAGGTTAACCAGTTTGCACTATGCAACACTTGTGCAGGTCGTGCTCGGGTTCAAAAAATGGCAGGGAATGCCACTCAATGCATTTGGCGGCCTGGTGCCTTCCGTTGAAAAACGCCGCTTGCTGGGCGTGCTTTTCCCCTCGGCATTTCTTTCAGGCAGGGC
>SKOK01000293.1 GCA_007120085.1 Bacteroidales bacterium
AACAATATCCTATTCCAAACTTTTTGATCACCTCGAGTGAGAAACCCCGCTCCTTCAGGTAGGTCAGGCCAATGGCTTTGCCTTCTTCGCTGTTGTGCAGCTGTTCTTCGAAGTATTTTTGTGCAAATGCCGTGAGGTTGAAAAGGCTTTCTTTTTCATCCAGTGCCTCCTGCTGTTCCGGTGTAGGCTTTTCTTCTACGATGTCAATGCCGTATTTCTGAGCAAGGTAGCGCAGGGCTTCGGGGTAGGAGTAATGCTCGTGTTCCATCAGGAAGTTGATGGCATTGCCCCCTTTGCCGCAGCCAAAGCATTTATAGATCCCTTTAGGGGCCGATACATTAAATGATGGTGTTTTCTCATTATGAAACGGGCATAGGCCAATGAGGCTCACACCCCGCCTTTTGAGCGTAACAAACTCACCCACAACCTCTTCTATACGGGTTGCATCCATTATTTTTTCAACGGTGTCGGGCGAGATCATATAAGTGATTTTTTATGATACGAAGATACTGTTTTTTGGGAAGCTTATAAATACAGAATGATTTTAGGCAATTTTATATGCTCGTCGTGGCCAAATAAGCTGCAAAAACGACCGCTCAGAAATCATGCGATCAAAAAAACAGCTTTTAAGTGGCAATAAGGTTCCAGGTATATTGATGCTTCTGTCGCTGCTGGCGCAACTTGCACATATTTTTCTTCGAAAGTGAGTGGTCTGTTGACTAAACATCAAATAATAGTTGTCAACAATGAAAAATCGAATGAAAATTTGATATAATTTTGACAGCAAATAAAGTGAATAAAATCTAAAATAATAAATGATGTATTTTAAAAACATGAAAAAAATAAAAGTCTGCTTGCCCGGCTTCGACCAGAAAGTTGATTTCGGCATTATGTTGTTGCTTTTATTTATTGGCTTGACTGTTTGGTTAAGTTATGTTGTCAAAAAGCAATATACATTCAGGGCCAGTCTGGAAGCATCCATTGAGCAGAACCGGCGTGATAATTTTCTTTTGCACAATAGGGTACATCTGTTGAATGACGCTTTGATGGAGAATGTCCGGCTGAAAGGAGAAAGGCTTTCGGTGTTCGCCTTGCATGCGATGGATCAAAAAATCATTGACGCTGATCTGTTTCCTGTACTTTATCTGAGGGCATATAGCTGCGAAGATTGCTACAGTAGCATCATCACAAGCATCATTGACAGATTGTCGGGCAAGGCTGGTTTTCACATTGTTTCTCATTCATCAAACAAACATTACATCGATGAGCTGTACAAGTCAGATATCATCCAGGATCTCAGCTTAGTGCTTTGGGATGATAATGATCTTTACAGCAATTCTTTTGCGCAGAGTTCTGCAGAGCTGATCCTGCTTGACAGGCAGCAAAGGGTAAACGCCATGCTTCCGATCAGTTTTTTCCTTGACCCATATCTGTTTTCAACATACATGGCATGGGTTGCTTCTGGCTTGCAGTAATAAACACTGGCGAATATTGTGTCTTTAAATCACTGATAATAAAAACCATATGGCAAATTAAAATACCTGGAAGAAAACACAAAGGGTGGAAAAATGCAACTTTGGAGAAGCTTTTTCCACCCCGGCCTCTTCCCTTGATCAGAAAGGAGGTGTGCAAATGTAGGAATTATTTATCAATATCTGGTTATCATTTAAATGCCCTGGGTGTTAATTCAGATAAAAAACAAGAAGTCAGGGGCTTTTTTTTAAATTTTAAAAATATAAGAAGATGAAAAAACAAATATTCAGGAATGTTTTGATTGCAAGCTTTGCCTTGTCAGGATTGTTTGTTGCAGGCAACAATGTGTTTGCAAACACCAATGATAATACGGAAGACGGTATTGCTGACCAGTGTGCCGCAGTTTATAATGTTCATTACAGGATAAGCATTATCCCACCTACCATATCCATTAGTTGCAGTACAGGGGGTAGTACTAAGTGTCCTTTGTTTATTCCCTTCTGCTAATTTTGGCACATCAAGCTGCCGGTCACGGGTTTTTCCGTGGCCGGTAGTTATATCCCTAACCTGCATTATTCATGCAGGCTAAGGCTACTTATATTAACAACATATTTTAATAAAAACTGAAATGAAAAAAATCGATTTGTTTTTAATGCTTTGCTTGTTTTTAATTTCCTGCTCCGAAAGAGCTTCAAACAACTTGATAGAAATCAAGGATTTTGCAGATAGCTTCCCTAAAGAGAGGGTGTGTGAATTGTCAAACAACCCAAGATTGCTCGGTGAACTCGATTCCTTTCACTTTGTAGATAAAGAAGGTTTTATTGTATCAGCTGTGCAGCCACCTACGGTAATTTTATTTAACAAAAATGGTGAGCAACTTCGGAGCATTGGCAGGCAGGGACGGGGGCAGTTTGAATACCTTGCACCCTCTCTGGCGAGATCATACGATGATTTAATATATGTATGGTGCAGCAACTTGCTGAAGCTAATGGTCTTTACCAAATTAGGAGAAGCAGTCAATGAATACCATTTTTCACGCGCCATCAAAGACTTTGCCATCCATAACAATATGATGTTCATCTATAAAAGCGATGACCCTTCTGATCAACACATTGTCAGCGTATATGACCTCGATTCGGAGCAGTTTCTGCCATATGCTTTTGGGCATCGAACCAACGAACACGATATCCTGAATTTTTCATTTTGTTCAGGCGCCTTACTTATTGACGATGACCATCTTTATTTTGCACCTGCCGACAGAACCAAGCTTTACCAGGTTGGTCTGACAGATTTGTCCGTTTCAGAGTTTATGGTCGATGCACCAGGTTTTGAGACGGAAGTTGTCAGACAACCACTGAAGGAATTCATGGAGGATGTTTTTACCAGCGTCAATTATTTATTTGGCAGTGATATTGTAACAGGCCTGTATAAAGCATCAGGAAGAATAATGCTGATGGCCGAAACAGGTGAAATTGAAATACAAGGCCTTGACATTACGGATTATTCAAACAGGAGAATCTTGTTATATGTTTTTGACCATGAGAAAGAGTTGAACCATGCATTGCGCGCTGAACCTTTGACAGGTTCAACCAGCTGTTTATATGCCTCAGTTGGAGGCAAGATTTACATGCTCAGATTGGCCGAAGATCTCGTGAGTTGGTCTTTGTTCGCACTGGACATTTAATCATGCCAAGCACGCTGATAAATGAATGTTTTTTGGGGACTTTATAAGGTTTTGTCGTCTGTTTTTTGATGGCATATTATTCCAATGCCATTCAGACATTCTCTTTTGTAACTTGTTTTCTATTATTCACATGTGAGTTCTTTTATGCTCATAATGAGTGGCTGTTAACAAAAATGAAGCATTGATTATGAAAAAACATATTGCCAATAGTTTTCTTTTTACAGGTGTTTTCTTGTGCCTTTTATGTATAAAAACTGGTTGCAGAACATCCACACATGCCGATGCACAAATCCCTGACAATAGCCCGGCTAAAGTGGTTCATCGTACCCTTGTTGAGACAATGGTGCTTGAAAAACAGGTTTTTACACAGGAGGTGCATAGCAACGGCAGGTTTAAGGCTGTTCGACGAAGCCGTTTGCCATTTCGCCGTGGCGGAGAGCTGATAAGCATCAATGTGATCAACGGCCAGGCAGTTGAAGCTGGTGATGTTCTGGCAGAACTTTGCAGTGAAGACCTGCAAAGGCAAGTGGAGCGGGCAGGTTTGCAGTTTCTCAGGGCCCAGCTTGATATGGAAGATGTTTTGCTTGGGCAGGGTTATCACATGAAAGACAGTGCGAACATACCTGGCTTTACCTGGCAGATGGCGGGTGTGCGCTCAGGTTTTTTTGACGCCCGCAACGAATTGAAAAACCTTGAAACCGACTTATTAAAAACCCGAATTGTTGCACCCTATAACGGAATTGTGGCTGACCTGGACCTGGAGCTTCACGAACACTGCAATACAGGAGAAATATTTTGCACCCTGATCGATGATTCTGCATTTCTGATTGACTTTTTGCTCATGGAAAGTGAGCTTGCAGCAGTCTATCCTGGTTCAGGGGTGGTTGTTTCTCCTTTTAGCCAGCAAGGTCAGGAGATCTCAGGGTATATAGTAAGTGTGAACCCAGTGGTTGGGAAACAAGGCCAGGTAAAGGTTTTGGCAAGAGTGCCGGGCGAGGGCAATCTAATGGATGGCATGCATGCAAAAATCCTGGTGCAAAAGAACATCCCCGGCCAGATGGTGGTTCCAAAATCTGCAGTTATATACAGGGAAGATGAAGAAATATTATTCAGGCTTTCCGGAGGTCAGGCGCAATGGACTTATGTGAGCATCCTTCATCAAAATGACAGCGGCTATAGCATTATCGCTAACCCTGAAAGGATGTCGGATATCGAGCCTGGTGATACTATTATAATTTCTGACAACATTCACCTGGCCCACGGATCGCCAGTAATACCCCGATAGCAATGCCTGGCTTTTTAATAAAGAGACCAATAGCAACAAGCATGGCTTTTCTGGCCTTTTTATGCCTGGGCCTGGTTGCAACAAGACATTTGCCTGCAAACCTCTTGCCGGATATGGACATACCGAGGATTACGGTCAGGGTGACTGCCCCGTCTTATTCAGCAAGGCAACTGGATAGCAGCATATTGAAGCCACTGCGCATGTATCTCATGCAGGCCAGCAGCCTTCGGGATTTAAGAATCGAATCTCGCGATGGCAGCGGAACAATTAGCCTGGATTTTGAGTATGGGACGAACATTGACCTGGCATACATTGCAATCAATGAGTTGGTGGACAAAGCCTCTGCTTCGCTGCCTGCAGGGGTGCCGCGTCCTGTAGTGATAAAGGCCGGTGCCTCCGATATTCCTGTTTTTTATCTTGATGTCTTTTTGAAACAACAAAAACAGGAAAGGATGGTGGGTGGATATGATGTCTGCAGGGAAAGAGAGTTTTTGAAACTGAGTATTTTTGCCAATGAGGTGATCAGGCGCCGGATTGAGCAAATCCCTCAAGTAGCCATGGCTGACATCACCGGAAGGGCATTCCCGGAAATCATCATTACTCCGAGAATGGAAACAATGAGGGCGCTGAATATGCCTGTCGAAAAGGTCGAAGAGGTTATCCGGGAAAACACAAACGCCTCAGCCAGCATTGGCATTCGCGACAAACAATATCGCTATAACCTGAAGTATGAAAACCTCTTATTGAATGCGACAGATATTGCCCAACTGTATCTTATGCATGAAGGGCGTGTGTGGCAGCTAAAGGATCTTTGTTTCATTGAAACCATCAGCAGGCCGGTTGAGGGAAAGGTTTTTTCAGTGGGAGAACGCGCCATTTCGATTGCCATCATAAAACAGTCGGATGCACAAATGCGTGAGCTGAAAAGTGAATTGCATACCATGGCAGAAAACCTGAAAACAGAGTATCCTCAGCTGGACTTCAAGATCAACAGAGATCAAACAGCTTTGCTCGACTATACATTGTCAAATTTATATAAAACATTGTTGGTTGGAGCGGGGCTAGCCTTTCTGGTGATGATGCTCTTTCTTGGCGATGCGCGTTCACCCTTGCTGATAATTATTTCAGTTCCTTCGGCTGTAATCATCTCACTGCTCTTTTTCTACCTGGCCGGGATGTCAATTAACATTATATCCATCTCCGGGTTGATACTATGTACTGGAATGATGATAGATAATGCTGTAATTGTCATCGACAACATTGGTCGTCATCGTGAAATGGGAAAAGATATCTATTCTGCCTGTTCAGCAGGTACCCGCGAAGTATTTCGCCCTCTTTTAAGCTCCATGCTTACCACTTGTTCTGTCTTTATTCCCCTGGTTTTTATGGGAAGTATTGCCGGTGCTTTGTTTTATGATCAGGCCATGGCCATCGGCATTGGGTTGCTGATCTCACTGGCCATTGCAGTGTGCATTATTCCGGTATATTTCCACCTTTTGCACAGGAATAAAAAGACTTCTTCAGCTTTGTCGGTAAATGTGCCTCAGAGGTTCAGCTACAGATCTTTTTATTCAGCCGGATTTCGCTACATAATGCGCCGTCAATACTTTGTTTTGGGGACTTGTGGTGTTCTGTTTGCCAGTATGTTTATTTTATTAAACACACTTGAAAAAAAGCGCTTCCCTGAAATGCCACAAAGTGCGATGCTGCTTTGGGTGGACTGGAATGAACCCATACACATTATAGAAAACCAGCGTCGGGTAAACGAATTGCTTGATCGTTTGCACGTACCAGTTCTTCATGTCAATGCCCAGATGGGGTTGCAGCAATATCACATTGCCAATACGCATAACAGCAATCAGCAGCAAGCCCTGGTCTATTTGCAGACAGCTACACCTGGAGAGATTGGTCAAGCCAAAGTGGCCTTTACTGCTTTTTTAAGAAACAATTATCCACGTGCAATATATCGATATGAGAATGAGGGCAATTTGTTTGATTATGTTTTTGATAACAGGGAGCCCCCGTTGGAGTTGCGTCTAAAACCTTTAAAAGCTGGAGGCGACATTGGGGTGTATGAACTGCAACAAACCGTCAATAAACTGAAACAGCAATTGCCTGACCTGGACATAGAGCCAATTCCCCTGCAGCAAAACATTCGGCTGAGGATTGACATGGAGATGCTGGCTTTACATGATGTTGATATCCGTACTTTGCAAACAAACATCAATCGCTATTTTGGCAAAAACCAGATTACAACCTTGCTGGATGGCAGGGTGCAGATACCAGTCAGCACCGGTAGCGGAATCAATGACCTCCAAATGATGATGCAGAAGCATACGGTTCGCAGCAGTAAAGGTGTTGATGTTCCGGTGCGCCTGCTATTGAGCCCAATGCTGGAAAGTGATTTGCAGTTCATTGTTTCAGGGAGGGAGGGACCGTACTTTCCTGTTCAGGTGAATGCCATCCCTCAGCAACTGGATGAATTAACAGCTTCGGTTATGCACACTGCCAGGCAGGACAATCTTTTTGATGTCTCTTTCGCTGGCAGCATTTTTTCAGATGAAAACCATTTGCGAGAGTTGATGGTAATTGGTTCAGTGGCGCTGTTGTTACTTTTCTTTATTCTCGCAGCCCAGTTTGAATCTTTAAAACAACCCTTTATTGTATTGCTTGAGGTTCCCCTGGCAGTAGCCGGTGCCCTTTTCATGCTTAAGCTTTTCGGCGAAAGCCTGAATATTATGTCGCTCATAGGGCTGATCGTCATGTCAGGTATAATCATCAACGACAGCATATTGAAGATCGATACGATTAACCGGCTCCGTGCCGGCGGGATGCCCATACTGAAGGCGTTGCATACGGCAGGGAATTATCGCCTGAAGCCAATCCTGATTACCAGCATTACCACAATATGCGCCCTTCTCCCTTTTCTTTTTGTCGGAGGATTGGGCGGTAGTTTGCAAAAGCCTCTTGCCCTGGCAGTTATTGGTGGACTGGGTGTGGGGACATTCATAAGCATTTTCTTTATTCCTGTATTCTATTTTTATTTATACAGATCCGGGGAGAACAACAAATTTAAATGACGCCGTATGCGTACATCATCTTTTACCACCCTTATTGTTTTTGCGGCTTTGATGCTGGCTGGCCTGGCATTCTCAGGCAGGCTTGCCATACAGTTACATCCGGAGGCTGATTTGTCCAGCTTTAGTATCAGGAGTGCGTGGCCAGGTGCGTCGGCCTTGCAGATGGAGAGAGAGGTAACCTCAAAGCTGGAAGCAGCGGTTAACCTGATCCGGGATGTTGAAAACATCAGCTCCTTCTCAACGGCAGGTCTGGCGCGTGTTGATGTACAGTTTAAAAAAACTGCCGATAATGAAATGTGTCGCTTTGAGATGGCCTCGCAGGTGCGCAGGCTGTATCCGGGCCTTCCTGAAGGCATAACCTACCCGGAAATCTATGAAAACCATAATCTGGCCGGACAGAAACGCTTGCTTGTGTATTCCGTTTTGTCTCCGGAGCCACCAAATGTTGTTAATCAATACCTTGAATCACAAATACATCCCAAAATAGCACAGGTTGCAGGCGTGGATGAAGTGTTTTCGTCAGGGGCAAGCCAAATGGAATATAAAATCGTTTATGATAGTGAGAAGATCAGACGTATGCAACTGTCTGTCAATGATGTTTCGGATGCCATTCTACATGCCTTTCAGCAGCGTTTTGCAGGCATGGCCCAACATGGAATTGACACACCTGCCGGATACCTTAGCAAATTGCCCGTCATTATGCAGGCTGACATGCCTGACAACCCCGGGTGGTTAAACATACCGTTAGCTTTGGTGGATGGACGAATCATCTATCTCACAGATGTCGCCAAGGTGCTGGTGCAGGAAAGAGAACCACACCACTATTACCGGATCAATGGCCAGCAGGCCATGCTGATCACAATAAATGCAGAAAGCGGCCTGAATCGCATGAGGCTTGCTGCACAGCTCAAAAACAAGATGCGTCATCTGGAGGCAAACTTGCCTCCACACTGGAGCCTTGAGCTTACTTATGACGATACCCATGTTTTGCGAAAGGAACTATCGAGGGTAGGCTTTAGAATGATTTTCTCACTAACGGTTCTTTTGCTGTTTGTCCTGGTCATATCGGGGAACTACAAGTTTGCCTTGATGATATTGATTACTCTGCTTGCCAATGTCCTGATCGCTATTATCGGATATTATTTTCTTAACATAAAGATTCATCTGTATTCGCTGGCTGGCATTACAGTATCTTTCGGGATGATTGTTGATAATGGGATTGTAATGATGACTCATTTGAGACACCATGGTAATAAAAAAGTTTTTCTGGCAATTCTGGCAGCCACACTTACGTCTGCCGGTTCTTTATCTGTTATTTTTCTGCTCAGCCCGGTACAACAGGCCCAGCTTAGTGATTTTGCTGCGGTCGTGTTGGTTAATATCATGGTATCGCTCTTTGTAGCGTGGTTTTTTATCCCTGCCATCTATTCGGGCAGCAGGACACAGGCTGCCGGATCAATGTTGCCAAGACGAATCCTTTGTAAAGCATATCGCCGGCAAAAACAGTTATTGCTTTTTTTGGGCAGATACAGAATGTTGACGCTGATCACTTTATTGCTCACTTTCGGAACACCTGTTCATCTGTTGCCAGAAAAACTTGACGGAAAACATCCCGCTGCACTGATATATAATCACACTATTGGAAGTAGTTTCTACCAGGAGAGGCTAAAGCCTGCCTCAGAGCTCTTGCTGGGTGGTTCGTTGCGATTGTTTAACCTTTTTGTGCTTGAAAGGTCTTACTTTTCTTCCCCCGAGCGAACAGTTTTGACCATCAATGCGGGAATGCCACATGGGGCGAGCATTTACCAGCTTAATGAAGCCATTGTCATCATTGAAGATTATTTGCGGAGTTATAATGAAATTGAGCAATTCCAGACCCGCATACTTTCACACGACAATGCCAGCATCAGTGTGTTTTTCAAATCTCATTTTGATGATGGTGTTTTTCCGCATCACCTTCAGAACCAAATTGTGCAGAAGGCTCTAACGATTGGTGGAGTCAGCTGGAACGTC
Organism: Bacteroidales bacterium; assembly: GCA_007120085.1. Taxonomy (GTDB): domain Bacteria; phylum Bacteroidota; class Bacteroidia; order Bacteroidales; family UBA7960; genus PUPG01. The sequence continues at coordinate 9,536 of SKOK01000293.1, forward strand.
ACAGGTGCGGGACGTAGTTTCAGCAATTTTCCAATGGGCTCAACATGCAGAATGGGCATTGTCCTTGAAGGATACAATTATGAGCAACTTTATCGAATCGCCTTGTCCTTGAAGGAGTTGTCTGAACAAAATCCAAGGATCAGCAATCAAGTTATCACTGGTTCAGAAATGTGGATGAACCAATCCAGCAGGATGGAATATCTTGTTGAGACAGATCTGTTGCACGCAATGCTGTCTGAAATTCATGTGCCGGAAGTCATGCAAAAACTGTCAATGGATAATAACGCAATGAATCTAAGTCCGGTTCCTTTTGAAAACGTCTTACTACCCGTTCGTATCCTTCCTGACACCTATGGGGAGATTTGCCCCTGGAGTATAAATCAAACCAATATATATATTGAAGACATGGCATACAAAGCTGCCGGAGCATTCTCTATAAAGAAACGATTACTTGACAACGATATATTTAAGTACAACCAGCAATACAGGCTGAACCTTTATTATGATTTTACCGGACCACCATTGCTGATGGAGAAGATAACAAACCAACTCCTGGAAGAGATTAATGATACTTTGCCAATAGGCTATAAGGTTTATACAGAGCAATGGAAGCTGGGTGGCCAAAACAAGAAGGACTATTGGCTGATTGCTCTGGTTATTGTGATCATATTTTTCATGTGTGCCATTTTACTTGAATCTTTGCGGCAGCCACTGGCAATCATAGCCCTCATTCCGGTTTCTTTTATCGGCCTGTTCCTGACGTTTTACATTTTCAAGCTGAACTTTGACCAGGGTGGCCTTGCAGCGTTTATCCTGCTGAGCGGATTATCAGTAAATGCCGGACTTTACATTTTAAATGATTATAATATTTTCAGAAAAATGCGCCCTGCAGCTGAGCCAGTGACAATTTTCCTGAAGGCATTTTATGGTAAATTTTTCCCGGTATTCCTTACCATCACATCCACCATAACCGGTCTTTTGCCTTTTTTGATTGGGAAAAGGGAGGTGTTTTGGTTCGCATTTGCTGCGGGAACCATAGGGGGGCTTGTGTTGTCTCTAATTGCTTTGTGCCTTTTTTTTCCAGTCTTTCTGGGCTTGAACCAGAAAAGTTTATTATCGGTTGATTCAAATTAAATGATAATTTTGGGCACGAAATATTTTCTGCCACATGTATCATTTTTATAAATGAAGCGTTTTTAAATAGAATAAATCAAATCAACGGATGCATATGAAATATATGGTTTTTTTTATCATTGGAATTTCTTTGTTGGTTATTCCCGAGAGAGCTGATGCTGATACACCGCGTTTTCTTACCCTTGAAGAAGTTGTGGAAATTGCCCAGAATCAGTCACCCGATGCACTCATGGCAAGACATCGTTTCAGGGGGAGGTACTGGCAATATCGTACTTTCAGGGCAGGATACCTGCCAAATTTGCGTTTTGAGGCCACCCTGCCCAACCTGAATCGCAGCATATCGCCCATTACTTTGCCCGACGGAAGCGATATTTTTATCCGCCGAAGCCTGGCAACGTCTTCCGGAAACCTCTCATTGAATCAGACCATAGGGCTAACCGGCGGACAGCTGTTTATGAGCTCAGGACTTCAGCGGATTGACCTGATTCGCGACGATGATACAGAAGTTTCATACCTGACTACGCCTATAAGCATTGGGTACAGCCAGCCCATTTTTTCTTATAACCCTTACAAGTGGGAGCGCCGAATCGAACCAATCCGCTATGAAGAAGCCAAGCGCCAGTACCTGGAAAGCATGGAGGAGATATCCATCAGGGCAACGAACTTTTTCTTTGACCTTTTGCTGGCGCAGATCAACAAGGACATCAACGAGATCAACCTGTCAAGCAATGACACCCTTTACCGCATTGCCCAGGGCCGTTATGAGCTTGGAAGAATAGCTGAAAATGAGCTGCTGCAGATGGAACTCAATGTTTTAAACTCTGAGGCAACCCTGGAGCAGTCCTATATCGATTATGAAGCGGCCATGTTTCGTTTCCGGTCATTCCTGGCACTTGATGAGGCACGCGACTTAGAGCTTGTTCCACCCGAAGAGCCACATCAGCTGCGGGTGGATGTAGGGGTTGCACTGATGGAAGCACGAAAAAACCGTGCAAATATGCTGGCAC
>SKOK01000316.1 GCA_007120085.1 Bacteroidales bacterium
AATTACCAGTTTCCGTATTCCATAATGGTACTCACTGCCCACTCTTATGAAGTGCACACCAGGCTCAAATCCTCCAAGCCAGATGATGGTCTCAGGCGACTCTATTTTATCGATCTTCTTTAATAAATGGCCGCGAATGCAATAGATCTCCGCTGTAAAGGTCTCATCTGTTTGGAAATGATGCAGTTTAAGGGTAAAAGCATCTTTGGCCGGATTCGGATAGATGCTGAAAAATGAGGAACCTGTATGATCAACATTGGTGACACTTTCATCGCAGGATAGGTCCTCTTCATCTCCGTATGCCATTTCATAGGCATCAGTAGCGTGGTTGGTGTGTTCCACCACTTTGCTGTCAGCATTGAGAAGCACGATCGGGCTGTGTTTCATTTCAACCTCATTGCAAAAGCTGCCATCAGTCGTGATGCTTGCATTAAGGCAGGCGCCCTGGTGGATATGACTTCCCGGTAAAAATACTATGTTATGGCCGGCCACCAGATGCACTTGCGCCCCATTTTCAACAATAAAACTACCTCCTCCTGCAATGATTGTGGTGATGGCATCGTAACATATATGTGTATCTCCTGTGTGCATATGCTCGTCCAGCACCAAAACATCTTGTATCGCAGGGGCATCCTCTGAAAAATGGGCAGTAAGCGCCCTGTCTCCTTCCACAATGAAGGTATGGGTTTCTGTGATGATGTTGTTGTTTTCATCAAAAAGAATTTCATCATGTTCAGTCCAGTATTCGAACAGATAACCATCATTTGGCAATGCAAGCAGGGTGACTTCCGAGCCATGCGCATATGTTCCGGTGCCGGTTACGGTTCCTAAGCTGCTGTCATTGGGTACAGCTGTAACGTTGTGAAAGATGATTTGCTCCAGCGTGTTAAATTGAACCTGTGCCCCGTATCCGGTTCCGGCGATGTTGGATGCATAAGCCCTGGCATAATATGTTGTTGCCGGCATCAAATCAGCAAGGGTACTGGTGTAAGTTCCCAGTCCGCCGCCATCCTGGCTAAAGCCTGTATAATCGTCCATTGAGGGCAGGGGGGAAGTGTGCCATACCATGCCCCGGGCAGTGACATCTGCATTGCCTGTATTTGTAACCCTGCCACCACCGAAAGCCGAAGTTTCTGTGATGGCTGTTATTTCAGATGTGATGACCCTGGGCACCTGCGGAATAATGGATATGCCCGTTACCATGATGTCGTCAATGTTCCAGTACCAGGCATAAGTGCCGGTGAAATTCCATTTGAACCTTACATTGTCCAAGCGTGCCAGACCAGGGAATGCCCGGTTGAAAAATGCCGGGTTGTCTGTGGTGCTATCCCATTGTTCAGCAACCACCCAGCTTTGACCCCCATCCGTACTGTATGATAGTGTGGCCAGTGAGTTTGTAACATATTGCCGGAAAAAGTGAGTAAAAGACAAATATATGGATGTAAAATTTGAAAAGTCAAAAACCGGTGTGATTAAATCGGTATTTTGTGTATTGCCCTGGCCATACCAGTCGCTGTGTATAAAAGCATAGTTGCCTGTGGTGCCGGTAAGTCCGTTTGGGTGCGTTCCAAACTGCCAAATCTGCCCGTTTCCAATGTGATCTGTTATCTCCCAGCAGGAAGGCAATTCGTTCGAATCATTGAAGTTTTCTGAAAAAGGCAGATAGTCAATGATGCCGCAATCGGTTTTTTCGCTGGTCATCCTACCGGAAGAGTAGATGCTGGATTCATCATATGAAAACGCTTTGTAATAATAGGTTGAGATGGCATTCAGTCCAGTATGTTCAAAGCTGGTTTCCGCCCCCCGGTACAATACGACACCGCCACCTGGAATGCTTTGTCCTGCTTCATAAACGGTTTCATGTTCAGGCGTACCAAAAATATTTTCGTTGTTCCAGGCAATCATTACATCGTCATTGTTGCTGTTTTTTGTCCAGGTAAGATTGACCTGGTGTGCCCCTTCTGCGGATGCGTAGAAACTGGCAGGGTTGGATACATTCGTTGGAGGTTCATTTCCTGTGATGATCAGTGAGAATGCCTGGCTCCCGCTGGCCAGGCATTCTTTATGTGATATCTGGATGGTGTATATTTCTTCAGCCTGGGGCTCCTCAATGTGAATCATTTCAGCATTGTCCCTGAAGTTATCGCCAGTGGTTGCAGGTCCCGCCGGGTTTGCGGGGTCAAGAATGTACGGATAATAAATATTTTGCTGGCTGTCGGTGATCCGCATGTCGAGGTCATTGACAATCATCAGGTCGGGCGGGTTTACAGAGGCACTGACAGGTGTGCCGGGCATATCCGTCCAGACAATGGTGGCTCTCAATGCCTCATCTCCTGTGGCTTTCACAGGAATCAATATCTCACTGCCTTCGGACAGGATCATCTCCTTAACGTGGATGCCTTCTCCGGATGCGTTTTGACTTAAGATCTCCGCAGACCTTTTGGTATTCATCAGGCCCCAGCCAAACCTGTAATCTGGGCCTGGTGCGCCACTGATGTGGTCATCAGCACCGTGAAAGATCAATGCTTTGATGGTTGATGAGCGCAGGGATTGTCCGGGATTGAGCAGCTCCTGGAGATGCAGCAGCAAACCAATTGAGCCGCTGACCATCGGACCCGACATACTGGTTCCGCTTTTGTAACCATAGTCATCTTCATCATCATAAACTGATGAATACACGTCAAGGCCTTTTGCAACGATATCAGGCTTCACCCGCCCATCATCGGTAGGCCCCCAGCTGCTGAATGACGTCATGTTGCCATTGGCATCAACAGCCCCGACGGTAAGGATGTTCTTGGCGTTTCCATTGCGCGTGATGCAGTCAAACCCATCCTCCCCACCGTTTACCTCCCTGACAGCCGTGCTTAGGGTCCAGAAGTTATTGATCCTGGCGTAGTGCTCTGTGCCGGCTTCCGAAGGCCCCCTGCCGCGATCATTGCCCGCCGACTTTACGATGATGTAATTGGGTGCGTAGTACGATATCTCGTCCCATAGCTGTGCCCTTGCATCATAAAAGCCAAAACGGTAATCTTCCGTTTCACTGACGGTTACATTGCCAAACCAATGCCACGCTTCTACACCCGACCAGCTCCCATAGCGCCATCCGGTAACAGTGCTGTATGAATGTTGTGATACTTTCAACCCA
>SKOK01000279.1 GCA_007120085.1 Bacteroidales bacterium
ACGCATTGCAAAATGGTCTCAAAGAAAGGGGATTCAACATCGGCAATACTGAATCGCCGGTGACACCTGTCGTTTTGAGTGGTGACACTCCGGAAGGCACAAACCTCACACACGACCTGCGCGAGAACTTTAACATCTTTTGCTCCGTGGTGGCTTATCCCGTGATTCCAAAAGGAATGATCATTTTACGCCTGATTCCTACCGCAGTCCATACACTGGAAGATGTTGAATATACCCTGGATGCCTTTTCAAAAGTAAAAGACAAGCTTGACAGGGGTGAATATGCCACTGGTAAAATTGTGGAGGTGCTATAGGAGACAGAGGATCAGGCTATTTGCTCCTCCCCTGTTATTGATGCTTTTTGAGTTCGAGGGCTGAAACTATTTTTCCGGCAAGATTCTTCAGCAATACTTTTTCACCAATTCTAAAAGGCTGGCTCTGGCGGGGTGGCTGGTCGCCCACATAACTTACAGCAATGTGCCCGGCCTTTTGCTGCCCGACCTTTAGAGGCACTTTATAAGCCAGTTTGCTTTGACGGTAACCCGGTGAATGGTATTGTTTTCCATCATAAACGATCTCAACGCGCATATCCCTCTCGTAGCGCAGGCCTTGCGGTATGATGCTTAAAGCACCCTGAAGAAGTTGTCCGGTTGTAAGGTCAGGCTCGGAAAGCATTTGCTGCAAGTCAAAAACACAATTCAGCTGCCTGACCTTCTGAATAAGGTTATCGGTTAGCTTACGCATCTTTTGTTCCTGCAGGATGTGTTCGGTAACATCCACCATTACGATGATGATTCTATTATTGAGACCATCAACAGGCTTGGGCCGGGAAAAGCTCAGGCTTGCCCAGAACAATTCCTTATCGCACCGCATCATGTGAAACTCTTCCCTTGCTTTTGACCCGGGCTTTGACTTTTTGAATATTTGCTGGATCTTTGTTGCCTCTGCACTTCCGGCTGCATAATCAGTAAAACTTGTATCCAGGATGTCATCCAGCTTGCATTTAAGCTTGCGGCAGGCACTTTTGTTTGCATATATGATTTTATGCGCTTCGTCGGTGATCAGCAAACCTTCATTCATAAGCTCAGCCACAGCCTTAAACTGGGCCTCGCTCTCTTTCAGCACTTTGATTTCGTGGGAGTTTTTTACCGTGATCAACCCAAGCATCTTTTTCAACCTGCGCTTTGTTCGTCTTCTGTACCTTGCAAAGAATAGCAGACTGACTACCCATACAAATAACATGCTTCCGGCAACGACTCCTAAGATAATGGCAGTGTTGAGGACAATGAATAATAGTGGCATGACCTTGTGTTTTAATAAAGCTTGGCTCGTTTTACAAGAAAGTTTAGAAGCACCTTTTCGTATCCTTCATTTATTTCGGCAGGAACGAAATCGATCTTATATTGCATACATTTAAGCCTTAGACGCTTAAAGTAGTCTTCCATGGTTTGGACATACTGCTTCTTGAGATCAGCGGGGTTGAGGCGCAATGTTTCACCTGTTTCCATGTCGATAAAGCGAAAAGGCCTGCTCTGATAGTCAAAATCAAGCTCTTTTTCTTTCTCATAGACGTGAAAGAGAATGACCTCGTGTTTGTTGTGTTTCAGGTGCTGCAATGCAGAAAACAGGCTGTCGGGACTGGCCTCATTATCCATCATATCAGAAAAAATAACCACTAGAGAACGTTTATGTATCTTTTCAGCGAGCAGGTGAAGCAATTCGGCCGTATTTGTTGTCACATTAAGCTGATCCTGGCCCTGTTTGTACTGTTTGTCAAGATGTCCATAAAGCATTTTGTGATGGACACTGCTGCTTTTTGCAGAAGTATGCAGTTCCATCTTATCAGAAACGAGGCTAAGGCCCACAGCATCTCTCTGGCGGCGTAGCAGATACATAAGTGCCGCAGCACATTCAACTGAGAAATCAAGTTTTGAAGACCTGGCACCTGATTTGTCTTTGCCCTTAAAATGCATGGATGAAGAGTTATCTATGACAATTTGGCACCGCAAATTTGTCTCCTCTTCATAGCGCTTGACATATAGTCTTTCTGTTCGGGCAAAAAGCTTCCAGTCAATATGCCTGGTACTTTCACCCGGATTGTAAATACGGTGCTCTGCAAATTCAACAGAAAAGCCATGAAACGGGCTTTTATGCATACCGGTGATGAAGCCTTCAACAACCTGGCGGGCCAGAAATTCGAGATTGCCAAACCGCCCCGGAACTTCAGGATCAATCTGTTTTATCAAAAGAAAACGATTTATGCAGGCAGATCACTGTTTATCTGCATGCCATTCTTAGAATCATTACAAAAGTGCTTCAAGTTTTTCGGTAAGTACCGATTTGGGAACGGCCCCAACTTGTTTGTCAACGATCTCACCATTTTTGAAAAATAAAATGGTAGGAATGTTTCTTATGCCATATTTCATTGAGACTTCCGGATTGCTATCCACATCCAGCTTGCCAACAACTACCTTATCGGCATATTCATCAGCAATTTCAGCAACAATGGGACCTACCATCCTGCAAGGGCCGCACCATTCTGCCCAAAAGTCAACCAAAACAGGCTTATCCGCCTTAACAACAAGTTCATCAAAGTTTGAATCAGTGAATTCGAGTGCCATAACTATACATTTTTTATTTAAACATGAATGCAAATATAAATCTTTATACTTAATTATAAGCGTGAGATGATGATTAATTTAAACGATAATTGATATCATAATGTTTTAACAGCTCAGATAAAAAACTTACCGGATCAACGCGGGTACTGCGTGATAGCATATGGACGGTATTCTTTTCCAGGGCATCGTAAAGAGATATTTTGAGGCGTGATCTGCCTTTGTGCTGTTTGGCAAGCTTTTGCATCATATGGATGAAAGGGTCATTGATCTGAGATATCGGTATGTTAAGCAAGAGATCAGCATTGCTATCTTCAGTTGCTTCGCTCAGCAGGCTCATGCTTTTCACCCTGATATCGAGCTGCGCAGGGTTTCTCCTGTTGATCTGTATAAATGCCTTGACAAGGACAGGATTTGGGGAGTCCAGGAAGTGTTTCCATTTCAGGTAATCTTCGGCAAACAGAAAGAGTTGATAGGATTCGGTGTAGTCTTCGATTTGAAACGTACCATATGGGTTGCCTGTTTTGGTGTATTTGTGTGCTGCATTGCTGATGATGCCTGCAAATGACAGCTCCTTGCCTTTGAGTGCGTGTGGGTTTTTCAAATCTTTGATTCTTACATTGCAAAAGCTTTTGATGTGTATCTTGTAATTGTCGAGCGGATGACCTGAGATATACATTCCGGTTACATCCTTTTCACTGTTCATGATCTCCATGCTGCTCCAGGGTTCGCAGTTTGGCATTTCAGGATCGGGCAGATCTATTTCTGATGTTTCTTCGAAAAGGTTCATTTGGGAAGTGTTCTCGCGGGCAATCACGTTGTGAGCATGCCTTATGATCTTATCCAGGAAAATACTGGCACCATTGTCTTCCGAATGGAAGAACTGGGCGCGGTGTGTCCCTTCAAAACAGTCAAAAGCACCTGCCTTTGCCAGTGATTCAAATACTTTTTTGTTCACACTGCGCAAATTAACCCTTTTTGCAAATTCAAAAATGCTTTTGTAAGGCCCATTCAGTTCCCGCTCCTCTACAATATTCTCGACAGCCCCTTCACCAACGCCTTTAACGGCGCCAAGACCAAAACGGATCTCTCCCTTGTTGTTAACCACAAAGTTAAATGTACTTTCATTCACATCAGGGCCAAGCACAGGAATTTTTTGCCGCTGGCATTCCTCCATCATGAAAGTGATCTTCTTGATGTCGCTGAAGTTATTGGTCAGCACGGCGGCCATGTATTCTGGTGTGTAATTGGCTTTGAGGTATGCGGTGCGATAAGCTACTACCGAATATGCTGCAGAGTGGGACCTGTTGAAACCATATTCGGCAAAACGTGCCATCACATCAAAAATTTCTTCAGCCTTAGCTTTGGATACACCCTTTTCTGCTGCTCCATCGAGGAAGAAGGCTTTCTGCCGGTCCATTTCTTCCTTTTTCTTTTTGCCCATGGCACGCCTGAGGATGTCTGCATTTGCAAGTGTGAACCCGGCCATAATGCGGGCAGCCTCCATGATCTGTTCCTGGTAAACCATGATGCCAAAAGTGGGTTTCAGGATGTCTTCGAGCCATGGATGCGCATATTCAACGCTTTGCTGTCCGTGTTTGCGCTTGATATACATAGGGATGTAACCCATTGGGCCTGGTCGGTAGAGAGCGTTCATGGCGATGAGGTCTTCAATGTTTGAAGGTTTAAGTTCCTTCAGGTATTCTCGCATCCCCTGCGATTCAAACTGGAATGTCCCAACGGTATCGCCACGCTGGTAAAGCTCATAGGTAGCTTCATCATCCAGGGGAATATTTTCTATGTCGATCTTGCTGCCATAGCGCGCTTCAATGTTTCTGATGGCTTCTTTTATGATGGACAGTGTTTTTAATCCCAGGAAATCCATTTTGAGCATGCCAACCGTTTCCACGTGCTTGCCTTCATATTGTGTAACAGGCAGGTCGGTATCTTTCTGTGTGCTGAGTGGCAGACAGTCTTTCAAATCGGTAGGTCCGATGATCACACCGCACGCATGCACACCGGTTTGGCGGTTTGAGCCTTCGAGCTTTCGGGCCAGTTCCAGTGTTTCCCTTACCTGTGGAGACCCCTCTTTCAGTGCCTGGGCAAGTTCAGGTATTTCCCTGTATGCTTCTTTCAGCGTGATGCCTACTTTTTCGGGAACCAGCTTTGCCAGGCGGTCAGCTTCCGAAAGTGGCAGTTTCAGTACGCGGGCCACGTCGCGAATGCTCGAACGCGCAGCCATCGTACCAAAAGTCACAATCTGAGCAACCTTCTCCCTGCCGTACTTCTCAATGACATATTGCATCACCTTATCCCGCCCCTCATCATCAAAATCAATGTCGATATCGGGCATTGATACCCTTTCCGGGTTAAGGAATCGTTCAAACAGCAGTTTGTAACGAATCGGATCAATGGCTGTGATACCGGTACAGTAGGCCACTACAGAACCTGCTGCACTGCCCCTGCCAGGTCCCACGGCAACATCCATCTCCCTGGCCTCGTTAATGAAGTCCTGGACAATTAGAAAATACCCGGCAAACCCCATTTCCTTAATCACTTTCAATTCAAAATCAATTCGCTCACGAATCTCATCAGTAATTTTTGGATATAGTTTCCCGGCTCCCCGATAGCTGAGATGACGCAAGTAATCATCTTCGTTATCAAAGCCTTCGGCAAGTGGAAAACTTGGCAAGAGTACCTTTTCAACCTTAATTTCGTAGTTCTCGACTTTTTCTGCAATCTCCATGGTGCCGGCCAGTGCCTGTGGCACATCCGAAAATAATTCAGCCATTTGCTTCCGGGTCTTTACATATTCCTGTCCGGAATAACGCATCCTGGTGGTGTCCTCAAGGTCGCGACCGGTTTGAAGGCAAATCAGGATATCGTGCGCCCTGGCATCTTCTTCGTTGATGTAATGACAGTCGTTGGAAGCAATCAAGGGGACATTGTATTTCTCAGAAAGGCTGATCAATACCTGGTTAACAGGCTCCTGTTCCTCAAGCCCGTGTCGCTGAAGCTCTAGGTAAAAATCATCACCAAAAACCTCCAGATATTCCTTCAGTACCACTTCAGCAGCTTCCTGGCCACGGGCAAGAATGGTTTGTGGTATTTCTCCGCCAATGCAGGCAGATGTGGCGATCAAGCCCTTACTGTACTTGAAAAGCAGCTCTTTGTCGATGCGTGCTGTATAATAGAAGCCCTCCAGAAAACCCAGCGAACACAACCTGGAGAGATTTTTGTAGCCTTCCAGGTTTTTTGCAAGGAGTATCATGTGATAGCCGCTGCGGTCCTCTTTGCCCCTCTTGTCAAACCGGCTTCCATCCGTTACATACATTTCGCAACCTATGATGGGTTTGATGTTATACTTGCGCGCTTTTTCCAAAAATTCAATGACACCATACATGTTTCCGTGGTCGGTAATGGCCATTGCCTTCATGCCATCATCTGCAGCTTTTTTGAGCAGGGCATCTATTGCAGATGCTCCATCAAGAATTGAATATTGCGTATGTACGTGTAAATGTGTGAAATCCGTTATTGACATTGTATTTATTTTTAAAAAATAAAGATATACAAAATGTGCGGCCTGTAAAGATTATATTTTTGTGATTTTGGTTTTTTTATATGAAAAAAAAGTCGGATATTTGCACCCCTGTAAAAATCATATTATTTAACTAAATTATTTTTATCAAATGCCAACAAAGATCAGACTACAGAGAAAAGGAAAAAAGGGACAACCCTTTTATCATCTGGTAGTAGCGGATGGTCGTGCACCCCGGGACGGAAGATTTATTGAGAGACTTGGCACCTATAACCCCATGACGCACCCAGCCACCATTGCCATTGATTTTGAACGAGCACTTCACTGGGTGCAGGTAGGCGCTCAGCCCACCGACACGGCGCGCAGTATCCTCGCAAAAAAAGGCGTAATGCTCAAGCACCACCTGCTTAAGGGAGTGACAAAAGGCGCCATGACAGTTGAACAAGCTGAAGAAAAATTCCAGGACTGGCTGAAAGAGAAAGAACAGAAGCTCGAACAGGCCAAAAAAGATGCACAGCTTTCAGAAAAAGAGCTGTCGAAAAAGAAACTGGAAGAAGAGCGCAAGGTAAATGAAGCAAGGGCTGAAGAAATTGCGAAGAAACGTGCAAAGGAAAACCTGAAAGCAGAAGCTGAACAGCAATCTGCAGACCAGGCTGCAGAAGCTGCAGAGGCCCAGGAAGCTGCTGGAGCCGAAGAAGCTGCTGGAGCCGAAGAACCGGTTACCGGGGAAGCTGAAACAAAAACTGAAGAATAATCAGAATAAGAAGTTCATGGAAATAACCCGTGATTATGCATATAAAAGACTGTAATTACTTGGGTTATATTTCGAAAGCAATCGGTTTTGAAGGATCACTGCTTACATTTTTTGAAGCAGCTGATCCTTCTTCCTTTAATGACCCGGCATTCATATTCATTCTTATAGATGGAAAACCGGTGCCTTTTTTTGTCCAGGATATCAGTTACCGCGGGAAAGGCAGGGAAGCCATCATCAAGTTCGAAGACATCGATACCACGGAAAAGGCAAGAAGCTTATGTGACCATAAGATGTATCTTCCAAAATCCCAAATGCCCCCAAACCAGAAACACGAAAAATCTTACAGGGATTTGATTGGTTTTCAGGCAGTGCAAACCGACAATGCGCTCCTTGGGGTGATTGACGACGTGCTTGAGTATCCAGGTAATCCTGTATTTCGAATCCTCAATGACAAGCAGGAAGTTCTTGTGCCAGCAAGCGACGACCTGATCCATAATATTGACTTCAAACTAAAAAAAGTCACACTTTCCCCTCCTGAAGGCCTTCTGGAACTCTACCTCGGGTAATCCTGCATCAGCTTTTCTCCCCTCACTGCATCTGTGACATTTTGTCGTATCTGTTTAGCCTTAAATGTATTGGCTCAATATTTGATATCAATGATCATGCATTAAGTATTAATAAACCCATAATAATACCAACGTCATGCATTTTGATCGTTTAACAATAAAATCGCAGGAAGCCATACAAAAGGCGCAGGAGATTGCACTGGGGTATCAGCATCAAGCCATTGAAAACGGGCACTTGCTTAAGGCTATTTTTTTGGTTGATGATAATGTGGCACCATATTTATTGAAAAAGAACAATATCGCCGTGCCAATCGTGCAACAAGCACTTGACCGCATCATTGACAGCTACCCCAAGGTGTCTGGCGGTCAGCCTTATTTATCAGACTCATGCAAGCAGAGTCTGCAAACAGCAATGGGCAAGCTTAAAGAGTTTGGTGATGAATACATTTCGATAGAGCATCTGTTGCTGGCAATTTTGTCGGGTAAGGATGACGCAGCTCAACTTCTGAAGGACAGTGGTTTAACAGAAAAGAACCTGAAAGCAGCCATTACGGATTTGCGCCAGGGTTCACAGGTTGACAGCCAGACGGCTGAGGATCGGTTCAATGCCTTAAACAAATATGCAAACAACTTGAACGACATGGCTTTATCAGGCAAGCTTGATCCGGTAATCGGTCGTGATGATGAAATTCGACGCATATTGCAGATCCTTTCGCGGCGTACCAAGAACAATCCGATCCTGATAGGTGAGCCGGGAGTGGGAAAAACAGCCATTGCAGAAGGTTTGGCACACCGGATCATCAATGGTGATGTTCCTGAAAACCTGAAGTCAAAAAAGATTTTTTCACTCGATATGGGTGCACTCATTGCCGGTGCAAAATACAAAGGTGAATTTGAGGAGCGCATAAAGGCTGTAGTAAAGGAAGTGGTATCCAGCGATGGTGAGTATGTTCTTTTCATTGACGAGATACACACTTTGGTTGGTGCCGGTGCTGCAGGCGAGGGTGCCATGGATGCTGCCAACATCTTAAAACCAGCTTTGGCAAGAGGTGAATTAAGGGCCATAGGTGCAACCACACTGAAAGAATATCAGCGCTATTTTGAAAAAGACAAGGCCCTGGAGCGTCGCTTCCAGACTGTTCTTGTTGATGAACCTGCAAAGGCTGATGCTATCAGCATTTTGAGGGGTCTGAAAGAGCGTTATGAAACACATCATCAGGTCAGGATAAAGGACGAAGCCATTGTGGCAGCAGTGGATCTCTCCCACCGTTACATATCCGACCGCTTTTTGCCTGACAAGGCCATTGACCTGATTGACGAAGCTGCTTCCAAACTGAGGCTCGAGATGAATTCCGTACCTGAAGAACTTGATGAGGCTGAAAGAAGGATCAGGCAATTGGAGATCGAGCGCGAAGCCATCAAAAGAGAAAAAGATGATGCAAAATTAAAACTGCTGAACAAAGAGCTTGCCAACCTGCAGGAAGAAAAAAACAAGATCAAAGCCCGCTGGATGTCTGAAAAGGCCGTTGTTGATGACATCCAGAAGGAAAAAGCAGCAATTGAGCAGTATCGTTTTGAGGCTGAGCAGGCTGAGCGAGGCGGTGATTTTGGCAAGGTGGCAGAGTTGCGCTATGGACGCATAAAGCAAGCTGAACAGAAGCTGCAGGAGCTGCATGCAAGGTTGCAGGAGATGCAGGCAGATTCGGCCCTCATCAAAGAGGAGGTCAGTGCTGAAGACATTGCTGATGTGGTATCACGCTGGACTGGCATTCCGGTAAGCCGTATGCTGCAGAGTGAGCGTGAGAAGCTCTTAGGGCTTGAAGAGGAGATTCACAGACGTGTAGTTGGTCAGGATGAAGCCATTACGGCTGTTTCAGATGCCATCAGACGCAGCCGGGCCGGCTTGCAGGACCCGAAACGTCCGGTTGGCTCTTTCATCTTTTTGGGCACCACTGGCGTTGGCAAAACAGAACTGGCCAAAGCCCTCGCTGAATTCCTGTTTAATGATGAAAACGCCATGGTGCGCATTGATATGTCGGAATACCAGGAGCGCCACGCGGTAAGTCGTCTGATAGGTGCACCTCCCGGTTACGTTGGTTACGAAGAGAGTGGCCAGCTGACGGAAGCAGTCAGACGAAAACCCTATGCTGTCGTGTTGCTGGATGAGATTGAGAAAGCACATCCGGATGTTTTCAACATATTGCTGCAAGTACTTGAAGATGGACGGCTTACTGACAATAAGGGCCGAACGGCCGATTTCAAGAACACCATCATCATCATGACATCCAACATGGGATCAGCACTGCTGCAAGAGCGCATGCAGACCATGACAGACGAAAACCGCGGGCAAATCATTGAACAAACACGGCATGAGGTGATCGAATTGCTGAAACGCAGCATCAGACCCGAGTTCCTCAATCGCATTGATGAAGTAATCGTTTTTCAGCCGCTGACACGGGCAGAGATCAAAGGCATTGTTGAACTGCAGCTGAAAAGCGTAAATGACATGCTCAGGGACAACGGGCTCAGCATCAAAGTAAGCCCGGATGCCATTGCCTGGATTGCCGACGCCGGTTTTGATCCGCAGTTTGGGGCAAGACCCCTCAAAAGAGTGATACAGCGGGAATTGCTGAATAAACTCTCGGTTGAGATCCTTGCCGGGCGATTGGAAAGCAATAAAACGGTATTTATTGATAAGGATAATGATGGCCTTGTGTTCCAATTCAGCTAAAAAAAGTACTTTTGAAAAAAAGATAAACCATTGAACACTCCACTATTCATTGCCAGCCGGATGGGTTCTTCAGGGTTTGGGAAAAGCTTTACCGGCCTCATAAAGAAAATCGCCATTCTCAGCATTGCCCTGGGGCTGGCAGTGATGATCGTGTCGATGGCCGTGGTTACCGGTTTCCAGGGCGAAATACGTGACAAGGTGATTGGTTTTGGCGGTCACATTCAGATCTCAAATTATGACTATAACATTTCGTACGAAGCACAACCAATAAGCAAAAATCAGGATTTCCTTCAGGAAGCAATCAATATTGAAGGTCTTCGGCATATCCAGGTTTTTGCAACCAAGCCAGGCATCATCAAAACTGATGAAGATATCCACGGTGTCATTCTCAAAGGCATTGGTCCTGATTTTGACTGGTCATTCTTTGATGACAAGATTGTTAAGGGAAGCAAGATTGCATTGAATGATTCCCTGCGATCAGATGCAGTGATCCTGTCAGCACTTGTGGCCAGTCGGATGCAACTTGATTTGAATGACGATGTATTTATGTATTTTATCCAGGACCCACCCCGCATCAGGCGTTTCAGCCTGGCCGGCATTTATGAAACAGGTCTTGAAGAGCTGGATAAGGTTTTTGTAATTGGTGATCTCAGGCACATCCAACGGCTAAATGACTGGGAGGCAGACCAGGTTGGCGGTTTTGAAGTACTGGTTTCAGATTTTGATGCGATCTTTAATGTGCAGGAGCAAATCTATGATATTCTTCCCTATCATCTTGATGCCAAAAGCATCCGGAACCTGTATCCACAAATATTTGACTGGCTTAACCTGCTGGATATGAATGTGTACGTGATCATTGCACTGATGATCCTGGTTGCCGGTATTAATATGATCACCACTTTGCTGATCTCAGTGCTTGATAAAACGAATGCCATTGGGATATTGAAAGCCATGGGAGGATCAAACACACTGATCAGGAAAATATTTCTCTATCACGCCGGCATGCTTATATCCAGGGGATTGCTATGGGGCAACATTGCAGGAATCTTATTGTGCCTGATGCAGGCGCAATTCGGGTTCATTAAACTCTCACCAGAGTCATATTACGTTTCGGAAGTACCAATAAACCTGAGTCTTAGCCATATCTTACTTCTCAATGCCGGCACATTCCTTGTATCGATAGCCATGCTGATTATTCCCTCATACATCATTGCGCGTATTTCACCAATAAAAGCAATGATATTCAGATAGAAACCAGCCTGCATTATTCATGCTTTTAATTCAGGTCAGATGCAAGGCGTCGGAAGCCGCCGACATAATATTCTATTTCAAGGCTTTCGCAACGAAGCAGATGGCCTGAAGTAAAAGCACCAGAAAAAAGCAAACAAATTGATTTTTTACAAGCTTTTGATCTGATTATCATTTAATCAGGCAGA
>SKOK01000097.1 GCA_007120085.1 Bacteroidales bacterium
CCTCATCATTGTTGTTGAGGATCACCATCACGATATCATCTTTGTCATACCTGAAATACACGTAGATGTTGTCTTCTGGCACAAACTGAAGCAGCCATCCGTAATGCAGGGCGGGGGTGTTTCTTCTGAACTGCAGCAAGGTGGTTATGTGGTCGGTGACCTGATTCTGCTCCGCAGTTCGCCCTTCAGGCGTAAAGGCATTAATGGGATCACCGGGCCAGCCACCCGGGAACCTGGCCCGCAGCTCACCATGCCCATCGTGTTCAAAGGCCGACTCCAGCAACTCAGTGCCGGTATAGACCTGTGGAATGCCTCTTGTCGTAAAAATGAAAGTAAGCGCCATCTTTAGTTTGTCAATATCTTCACCCACGCGGGTAAAGAAACGGTCGGTGTCGTGGTTGTCGCCAAAAATGACGAGGTTATATGGGTCCGGATACAGGAAGTCCTGTGCCAGGGTATTGTAGAGCCGCATCATGCCGGTTGACCAGCCCTGGTCTTCATTGAAGGCACGGCCTATGTCGTCATACAAAGCAAAATCAAACACGGAAGGAAAGTGGGAGTTGTATCCGTCGTGGTTGTGGTTGCCGCCCTGGTAGTAGCTCACCATGGCCGGGATACCCATCCATGCTTCACCAATGAGCATGAAGTAAGGATATTCATCCAGAACATAGCGGGCCCAGTCGGCCATGAAGAAGCGGTCGGCATAGGGCTGTGTGTCCATTCGAATACCCCGCAGGCCGGCATACTCAATCCACCACACGGCATTTTGCTTCAGGTACTGTGCCAGCAGACGGTTTTTCTGGTTCAGGTCTGGCATGTTGGTATCGAACCAGCCTTTGACCATCCGGTTGTAATCATATTCTGAACCATGGGGATCCACGATGGTCGTCATCCGGTAGGTGGTGCGTGTGAATTCATCCCATTGGTTGATCCAGTCTGCCGTTGGCAGCGACTCCATCCACCAATGGTGGTGTCCGCAGTGGTTCAGGATCAGGTCTTTGATGATCTTGATGCCTTTTTCACCGGCAATGCTCACCAACTGGCGGTAGTCATCGTTGGTGCCGAAGCGGGGATCAATCTTGTAGTAATCCGTTGTGGCATAGCCGTGATAGCTGTAACGGGGCTGATTGTTTTCGAGCAGGGGGTTTATCCAGATGGCCGAAAAGCCCATATCTGCGATGTGGTCCAGGTGATTGATGATCCCTTGTATGTCGCCGCCGTGCCTGCCGTCAGGATTGTTGCGGTCAGCACGCTCAAGCATCCCCGGCTGGTCGTCCAGCGAAGGGTTGCCGTTGGCAAAACGGTCAGGCATCAGCAGATACATGGCATCGGATGCATTGAGGCCTTCGCGGTAACGGGAACCAGGCGCCCGTTCCTGGAGCTCAAACCGGTAAGAATACTGCATGGCATCTTCACGAAAAAAGCGAATGTCAAAAGCACCGGGGCTTGCTCCGGCAATGTCCAGGTATAGAAACAGGTAGTCAGGGTTTGTTACGCTGATTGACTGGCTAATGCGCACGCCCGGGTGATCAATCACTGCAAAGGTTTTCCCGATATCCTCGCCATGGACCTTGATCTGCAACTCCGTGTGATGCATCCCTGCCCACCAGAATGGGGGTTCAACACGTTCAGGCTGTGTTTGCGCCTGCAGAGAAAAGGTGTAAACGGCAAATAAAGCGATAAGGAGCATAAGCCTTAATGCTGCACTCATCTTACGAAAAAAGGAAGTAATCATCAAAGTCGGATTTTAAATGACCAATGAATAAAAAGGAGCGGAAGCAAAAATACTAAATTCCTGAACACGATGGAAGTCATCAGTCAGTGTCCAGAAGCTGCCTGATCTCTTCAATCACTTTCTCCTTTTTTGATGGAGTAAGTCCCAACTGATCAAGCAGTCCGATTTTTTCTTTCAGCTGCCGGCACAGGACAATATCGTCTTCGAGCAATTGCTGTTTTTGCTTGCGGTTGAGCAAGGTAAGCACGGTAACGGGAAACAAGCCTGTCTGCTCTATCAGGTCTTTCAGGCTTTCATTTCTGGGATAATCCCATCCCACCATGCGCAGGCCGACGCAGCGGCCATAGTCCAATGAGTCTTTCGTAAAACGTGTATTGGTAAATACCCATCCGTGGAAGCTGCGTTTTTCCAGCCCTGGCGTTGATCTCCATCGCTTTTCAATGTCGTTGAAGCGGGAATGGATGTATAAAGGCACCTGCACACTGCAATGCTTTCCCTGTCTGTTGTAGTACTTGCATTCCACCATAAACTGCTGGTGGTCGTTGTGTGCCACTACATCTACCTCGTGCTTTATGCATTGGCCCTGCACCATAATTCCTACTTCTGTTTCATAGCCCATATGCCTGAGCAATTCACCAACAAAGTGCTCGAAAGGATAGCCGGAGGGACCGAGCTCCATGATGGCCTTTTTCAGACTGTAGCGTGCCGCTGTGCTTCGCTGAAAGCGTCTAAGCATCTGAAATGCCCTGCGATAGATCTCAGCGGTTGTCATTCCATCGACAAGATAAGGACTGATGGCATTCTCCACTTTTTTAATGAGCGAGCCGGAGGCACCGGCGCGCTGCAGCGAATCGTGCAGCTTTTGCGGGTCAAAGGCTTCTTTTTCACCGCTTTGCTTTTCAATAATGATATCTTTAGACATAGGTTTAAGGTTTGACCAAATATATGAAATGTTTTTGGATCAAAGCACGGGTTAATGTGCAGATTTTTAAATGTGCAGCTGACGAGCTGCTGCTAAAAAAGAGGGTGGATATTTTGGGCTGCGCCCAAAATATCCACCCAAAGCAATTCGTTTCCGGGAATTACTTGTTACCGCTGTTTTATTGAACAATCAGCCTTACGTTGGTTGGCACGCCGGTTGACGGCGCGATGCCCTGGATGATGTACAAGCCACTGTCGAAGTTTGAAGTATCGATGGTGGTTTGTTCGCCACGCACTGTGGTTTGCATCATGATGGCTCCGCTGACACTGAACACGCGGATCAGCGTACCTGGCTCCTCAACGGTGATGTTGACATGGCCACGTGCCGGGTTGGGGCTGACAAAGATGCCGGGCAGATGGTCAATGTCGATAACGCTGACGTCATCGTCCAGTGGCAGACCATCCACGGTGAAGTTGTC
>SKOK01000061.1 GCA_007120085.1 Bacteroidales bacterium
GAGGTTAGAAAAAAGAAAATCTAACATCTAACTTCTAACTTCTAACATCCATTCGCCATCTAAGGAAGAAATACAAGACGCAAGCATACAACCACTTACGCAAATATAAACATATGAAAAAGTACATAACGATTATTGCAGTCTTTGCTTTTTTGGGAGTTGCAGCACTTTTATTCAGGGTGGGTTCGCGTACGCTTACGCCGGCCGTATCCAATGAAAAAGCAGTAACCACAGAAAGCGTTAACCATTTTTCAAACCAAGTCGGCGACATGATTGAACTTCCGGAGATTATCACAGATGGCAGCATAAGCCTGGAGAAGGCATTAAGCCTGCGTCGTTCAGTTCGATCCTACAGCGATGCTCCGCTCGCTTTATCTGACCTCGGACAGCTGCTGTGGTCGGCCCAGGGCATCACCAATGAGCGGGGATTTCGCACTGCACCTTCTGCCGGGGCTACCTTTCCGCTCGAAATGTATGTGGTGGTCAATAATGTAGAGGGCCTGGGCAAAGGCATTTACCACTACCACCCGCACGATCATGCGATTGAGTTTATCCGTGCTGACGATGTTTCTGAACCCTTGTTCAGGGCCTGCCTCAGCCAATCGATGATCCTTGACGGGGGCGCCGTGCTGGTATTTGCGGCCATTTACGAGCGGACAACGGCCAGGTATGGTGATCGTGGCGAACGTTATGTGCTGAATGAGGTTGGCCATGCTTCACAAAATGTTCACCTTCAGGCTGCTGCACTCGATCTGGGCACAGTGGTGATCGGGGCATATCGCGATGATGAGGTTGAAGACATTCTGCAGCTGGGTGAACCGACCAGGGTGCTCTACCTAATGCCTGTAGGAAGGTTGATTTAACTGGCATTAAACAAGTTGAGAGAAAGCAACCCAGAGCGATCAGAAGCGATAAGATACACCCGTTTGGAGTGAAAAGCTATAGGGCAGCACCCTCGCCCGATGGTTTTCGTGGACAAATGGCTGGATAAAATATTGGATGGTAGGTTCCATATGCAGGCTCATCCCCCCGACAACCGGGATGTTAAGCGCAAAACCACCCACAAGTGACAGGTTAAACATCTCTATCCCATAGGTTTCACCAATTGGACTTTGCATCAGGTCTGTTCCCATGTAAACATCTTTTTGCAAGAGGTAGCTGGCTGCCACCCCACCCTTAAGCTGCAATCCAGCATTCCTGTTGAAAAGCTGGTATCTTATGAGCAGGGGCACCTCAGCAAAACGGAACACTTGTGTCAAGCCATCACCAGACTTGTGCAGCGACTTCATGTCAAAGTTATCGAGCGTTTGTTTGCTGCTTACCCTCGATGACCTGGTATCATCAAAGTGATGATAGGGGTCATTGATCATGATGTTGCCCATGGATGTAATGATCTGCTGGCTCTGATGGTATAGTGGGAGGTTATTGACATGGTGGTACGCGTGAATATCCCGGACAAATTGCCCCATGTTATTGTAGTTCACCCCGGTTTGAATGATCCAGTTTGGCGACAACCGGTAGTACACGCTTAAGCCGGCAGTAAAGGTTAGTATCTGGCTTTCCAGCGAGGAGAAAGGGATTTCGGCATACATACTGCTGCCATTATCAGCGAGATGCCGATAATTGTATTGCGGTGCAAAGTGTGCGCCAAGGCTGAAGCCTGATGCTTTAGCGGGTCTGGATTCCGGGAGAACCGCAAGTGGTGAGTGATCATCTTCCAGCACAAAAAAAGCAAAATGTTCGACTGATGTTTCAGCCAGCGGCAACTGGACGGGCCTTCTTATTTCAAGTTTTGAAGGTGCTTCAGGTTGCAGCAACTTTAGGTCATGTGTCTGAGCAAGAAGCATGGGCCCAATCTGATCTGCAGGGGAGCCAGGGATTCTTTCAGGTAAGGTAAAAACCCTGCTTTCTTCAGAATTCGTTGCAGATAACCCAGTAATACCATCTGTCTCGAATACGGCGATGGGTTCCATCGGCTGAGGCAGTGCCCGGGATGCAATCATGAGATCACTCTCTCCCTCCTCAATGGCAAAGAACCAAAATGAGAATGCAGCCACCACCATTGCGGCAATGGCAGCAGCATAACCAAGCAGCAATGGCATCCGGCGCCTCCATGGTTTGCTTTCGATCCCTTCCGAAATAGCCAACCAGGCTTCAACGGGCGGATTGACTTCCAATCCATCCAGTTCCTCGCGGAACCTGGTGTCTATGTAATGACTATCCACTTCTCAAATAATTATATAACCCTTAATATCAGTTCTGACTCTTTGTTCAGTTTTTCTTTCAGCAACAATCTTGCCCTTGCAAGATTGGAACGCGATGTTGATTCAGATATCTTTAGTGCCTGACCAATCTCTTTATGGCTATAACCTTCGAGTGCATAAAGGTTGAAAACCAATCTGTATTGAGATGGCAGCTTTTGCACAAATGACAGCAGGTCCTTTAAATGCAGACTGTCTTGTGCCTGGTTGTGCTGTTTTATTGCTTCATCATCATACAAATCATCAAATGGCAGGTGGTAAATGCGCTCCCGGTATTTTTCGATGGCTGTGTTGATGATAATTTTCCTGATCCAGCCCTCCAGGCTGCCACTGCCCTTGAAGGAGCCCAAATGCTGAAATACCTTGATAAAGCCTTCCTGGAGAATGTCCTGGGCCTCTTCAAAACTGCCTGCATAACGCAGGCATATGCCAAACATTTTCTTGGAAAACATGGCATACAGGCGATATTGTGCCGCCTTTTTCTGCTGCAAACAAGCTTTTATCAATTTCTTTTCTGAGTCCACTTTTTACCGCTTTTCAGAAACAAAGATAATAAATCTTCTGAATCAGAAAAAAACCTTGCACATTGAATCTGGTATCTGCAATTCCAGAGAATCTAATATATGTGCTTTCACCGGCATCCGTGCCCCAAAAATAAAACAGCCCGCAAGAGGACCATTTCTTTAAGGTCGCTCAAACGGGAGTTCTGCCGGTTTTTCCGTTTTTACCAACAAAGGACGTTTCAGGGAAATGGCCGCGTGGTTAGTTGTTCTGGCTAATGTTGTTTTTGGACTTCTTCGCTATTGGTAGAGCTTTCGAAGTAATGTGCGGCCATTTCCGTATCCCCTGAAACGAATACAAAACCTAAAAAA
>SKOK01000091.1 GCA_007120085.1 Bacteroidales bacterium
AAAAGAATCATGAATACACATTCTGAGAGAATAATCCGCTGGGGCATCATCGGTCCCGGAAAAATAGCCCATAAGTTTGCCCGGGACCTCAAGGAGATTCCCCATACGGAACTATATGCCGTGGCATCGCGGCATCCTGGCAGGGCAGAGGCTTTTGCCAATGAGCATAATGCTGCCAAAGCCTTTGGAAACCATGAGGCTTTGGCCCAGGATCCCACAGTGGATGCCGTTTACATCGCCACACCCCACAGCCTTCACGAATATTATAGTGTGATGTGTCTCAGCCATAAAAAAGCAGTTTTATGTGAGAAACCCCTGGCCATGAACACCGCACAAGTTGAAAAAATGATTGCAGCTTCAAAAACGCACCAGGTTTTGCTCATGGAAGCCATGTGGACGGCTTTTCTGCCACACTTTCAAGCCGCAGTAGAGATGGTGAGAGACGGTGTGCTGGGAGAGATCACCAGCATTGAAGCAGACTTCGGGTTCCACCCTCCCTTTAACCCTGAATCACGCCTGTTCAGCAAACAACTGGGTGGAGGCAGTTTGCTTGACATCGGCATATACCCTCTTTTCCTATCGATGGCTATGCTTGGAAAACCTGTAAACATCGACGCCCATGCGACGTTTGTTGAAACCGGCGTTGATTCCTCCTGCCAGATCACCCTGCAATATGATCGCAATGCGAAAGCGCAACTCTTTAGCACAGTGCTCAAAGAAACTCCAACAGTGGCTGTGATAAGGGGAAGGGAGGGCACATTGAAGATTCATCCCCGTTTTCATGAATCCTCCTCTTTCACGGTTGAGAAAAGCGGAAAAACTGAACGCTTTACATTCACCAACCGGGGAGAAGGCTTTGTGCACGAAATAGAGCACTTCTGCAACCTTCTTCGGAACGGCGAAACAGAAAGCCCCGTGATGACCTTTGACAACAGCCGGGAGCTTATAGGTTTGCTGGACGCAGTGAGGGAAAAGATAGGCTTGCATTATGAAGACTGAAGCTTCAGATCATTTTCACCAGGTGAGTAATTTCAACCCAGGGCAGGCGATAGCAGTCATAAATTTTACATATATTTGTGGGTTGAAGGCAGATGATGCCCAAATTACACCACAGAAAAATACGTTATCATGAAAAAACCACCCATTCGGTTGTCAGTTTTTATTATTGTCACTGCTTTTATTGTGGCTTCCTGCATTAAAGAGCATGAGGAAAAAGCTCAATATACTCCTTACAATGCTGAAACAGCAACAGTTGATGACGTTGTCAGGCTGGCCAACCAAAAGTATCTCCATGCAGAAGTTTCCGGAGGCGATGAATCTCAGTCATTTTTTATTCCGAATGAAGGCCTGATTGATGAATACCTTGCCAGGAAAGAACACACCATGCCAGGACACAAAGGGCAAAACAATGCATTCATCAGTTGCCTGGCCTCCACAGGGCTATCTGAAGATCAGATACCACTGGTCCGAAGAGCACTGCTGGCATACGAAAACCGCAATAATACACTGATTAAAAGACACCGGCAAGAGCTGGCAACCATCCTGACCAGGGCAGAAGCCCAAAGAAGCAACCTTTTGCGACAACTTCTGGCAGGCGATATTGACAGGCCTGAGTTCCACCGAAGAATGGCACTACTTAGAACCAATCTGCAAAACGCATTGCGTCAACTCAAAGAGTCGAATGCATCTGAATTCTCCCGATCATACAGATTGCTCATGCAACACCTTCACGACATCCTTGAACCCCGACAATGGCATTCATTTACAGATTGTTTAAAAGGACTGACATCATAATGCAGCAGGGAGTCTGACGATGTATTGGGTACTATGAATCAATACTGCCAACAAGCATAATTGACATTCTTAGAGGGAAGCCTCCACGAAAGGGCGGTGCCACCATGCGGTAATGACATAAATGTCCTTGATACTTTTTTGCACCTTTGCGTGTTTTTATCTTTGCGCTCTTAGCGAGGAACAAAAAATTCCACGAAGGCCGCAAAAGGTTCTCACGCAGGCAAAGATGTCATTAGTTCTTAAAAAACAAGGGCTTTCGGTTGTTTTGGTTCAACATGACATAACAATAATTCACAAGATTTTTAATAAAAACAAAGACTACCATGACAGTAAAACATAAGAGACTTGGAAAACACGGGGTTCTTGTCAGCAACATTTGCCTGGGAACAATGAACTTTGGCTGGCACACAAGCGAAGAAGATAGTTTCAAAATCATGGATCGTGCCCTTGAACTGGGCATCAACTTTTTCGATACCGCTGATGTATATGGTTGGAGCGTGGAACATGGATATACAGAAGAAATCATCGGACGATGGCTGGCACAGGGAGGTGGACGAAGAGATGCAGTCGTACTGGCAACAAAAGTTTACAACCCCGTGGACCGCAAGGCAAATTTGCCGGAAGTCAACAGCGACGGGCGAAGCCTGAGTGCCTATAAGATCCGCAAACACTGCGAAGGCAGCTTAAGGCGACTGCAAACCGACTGGATTGACTTATACCAGATGCATCATATCGACCGCGAATGCCCATGGGATGAAACGTGGCAAAGCTTTGATGCGCTAATCAAACAAGGGAAAGTAGTGTATGTCGGGTCGAGTAATTTTGCAGGCTGGGACATTGCAACCGCTTGCCAGGAAGCATCCAAACGAGGCATGCTGGGACTGGTAAGCGAACAGAGCATCTACAACCTCGATAACCGGATGTTAGAACTTGAAGTGATTCCAGCCTGCCGGCATTACGGGCTGGGTTTGATTCCATGGAGTCCGCTTGCAGGAGGGCTCTTAGGCGGAGCACTGAAGAAACAGAAAGTTGGGCGGAGCACTGAAAAGAACAATATTGAGCAATTAGACAAAAAGCGAGATCAACTTGAGAAATATGAGGCGTTATGTGACAAAATTGGTCACCCGCCGGGAGAGGTTGCACTGGCCTGGTTGCTCCACAACCCGGTGGTAACAGCGCCAATTATTGGTCCACGCACCTTGGAACAACTCGAAAGTGCGGTTCGGGCCGCAAGCATTCAGCTCGATGACGAAGTGCTTAAAAAACTGGATGAGATATTTCCAGGCCCCGGCGGCGAAGCACCCATGGCGTATGCGTGGTAAATGATGC
>SKOK01000127.1 GCA_007120085.1 Bacteroidales bacterium
GCAGCAGGCAGGTGTTTACCTCGTGCGGGTGGTCGCGGGTGAACGGATGGGTATTGAGCGGGTGGTGAAATGGTAAACCGATCATCGATTGCCGATTATCGATTGATGATTGTTAATGGTGAGTGTTTGGTTTTGCTACCTGAATAGTTGATTGACGGTAGTTTGATCAAAGCTTGGACAGTTTGCGTAAAGCGATTCTAACCGCAACAATACTCATCAGTAAGAGGGTAACCCACGTTGACCAGCCTGAAAGCGGAATGGCAGGTGGATCACCTGTGCCAAATGTCCAGAGTGGTGAGTTGGTATTCAACTCCCAGGTTAGCATGGGGTAGCCGACAGGAATGTTGTCATCAGTTCTTATATCCCATATATCAGTAAAAAGAGCAGGGTTTTGCATGTCTTCTGTGGTTTTGCCAATTGCTCCAAAATTATCATCTCCGGGTTCACCAATACCACTGGTGTTAATATCCCAAAAAGAATTCTCAATCATAAGTTCATCGTCACGTCGCTCTTCATTAAAACCCACAAAGCCATTGAACTCGGAGTCTCCTGTAACAGCACCCGTGCTGTATGAATGGGTAATAGTAACAATTCCGCCTGTACCTATAAATCCGCCTACATTTTCTACTCCTTCCACGTCTCCACGATGATAGGAGTCAAAGATTTCACCTGAATCCGCATAACCTACAAAACCGCCGACATCACGAGCTCCGCCAACACTACTGGTGCTGAATGACTCACGAATGATTGTGTTATTGGCAATATAACTGGCAAACCCTCCTGTTTCATCACCCCCCTGGACGTCTCCCGTGCTGTATGACTGTTCAATGATGCAAGCGAACGCATCCCCGATAAAGCCGCCAATGGCGAACGCAGGGAAGCGATAATCGCTGGTGGATGATCCAGAGCTCCTGCTGTATCGCCGATCAGCCATTCCGGAAGCAGCAAGCATTCCACCTTGTGGACCAGGCCCCCCAGAAAAAAAAACTTCATCAGCTGTAACGGGACCCGTTGCAAAGGAGCCCAAAATGGTACTTTCCAATGCGACACCCAGCAGACCTCCAGAGAAACTAACAGTACTCACATTTTTGCGCATTCATAATAAATGAGGCAATCTGGAAAAACTATCTTTGATCAATTGTGCATCTCAGATCAATCTTATACCTGCTGTTTATAAACACATTAAAATTTTGTGGTATTATACTCAGTAAAGCTTTGTAAAATTGAAGAATAAATAATACTTTTGTTTCTGACAAACAATCTGAACCAGGCCCCTGTGATGGAGGTCAGGTGACTTTGATTCACAAAGTAATTTAGCTGTCGGAAAAAATCAGCATTGTGAACAGGAAATACTTTTTTTTGCTCATAAGTGTGTGGACAATTGTTCTAATTGGTTCATTTATATATAACCATACATCTATTATTAAATCCAATAAAACAATTATACTCAACGAATCGAAGGCATTCTTTGATCAAATTGTTACCACACGCACATGGAACTCAATGCATGGTGGTGTTTATGTTCCAGTAACTGAAAATAATCAGCCTAACCCATACCTTGATGACTATCTGAGGGATCTTGTAAGTACCGAAGGGCTGGAACTGACAAAAGTTAACCCCGCTTACATGACCCGTCAAATAGCTGAGATAGCAGCTGAAAGCCATCAGCGACAGTTTAAGATTACCAGTTTGAATCCAATAAGGCCGGGAAACAAACCCGATCAATGGGAGGAAAATGCGCTTAATTCTTTTGAAAAAGGTATGCCCTATGTGTTTGAATTGGTTGATTCAGTAGGGCAATACAGGTATATGGCACCCCTTTTAACAGAACAAAGCTGCCTGAACTGCCACGCAGTTCAAGGATATGAGCTTGGCGATGTGCGTGGGGGTATCAGTGTATCAACACCTGATAACTATTATAAAGCTGCGATTGAAAGTCAGATCATGAACATGGCCTTTTTTCATTTGATGGTTTTTTCGTTTGGGGTTATTGGATTGCTTTTCTTTTACAAGCAGGTAAACCGCCTTTTCTTAATCATTAAAAACAAAAACACTGAACTGCTAGGCCTGAATGCAACAAAAGACAAACTATTCTCAATTATTGCACACGACCTGAAAAGTCCGGTTTCGAGCATTCTGGGCTTGTCTTCTTTGATAATGGAAGATTCAAAGAGTAGTGAGGCCACAGATGCTGATTTGTATATCAGAGGCATTAATTCGGCTGCAAAGAACACATATAACCTGCTCGACAATTTGCTTGTCTGGGCACGAACACAAACAGGCAAGATGGAGTTTGCACCTGAAGCATTGAATCTGAAGCATGTTATTAAAGAAGTGATTGAGCTATATAAATCTGCTGCTGTTGCCAAAAACATTGTCATTGAGTGTCCACACACAGAAAGCATTGAAATTCATGCTGATAAGAATATGATCCTGACAGTTTTAAGAAATTTACTCTCAAATGCCATTAAATTCAGCAATCCGAATGGTGTTGTGAAAATCATGATCACCAGTGACAAGGCGTTTGTATTCGTTACGGTTGCCGATCATGGTGTTGGTATTGCAGAAAACATCTTAAAGGAACTGTTTGATCCAGGGCATAATTTTTCAACAAAAGGAACAATGAAGGAAGAGGGTACAGGTTTGGGCTTGGTCCTTTGTAAAGAATTTGTGGAAAAGCACGGTGGCGAAATTTGGGTAAAAAGTGAGCTGGGCAAAGGCAGTGATTTTACGTTTTCTCTTCCGAAATAGCCTAAGGGTTCTCCTTCATAAAGATTATGTTTTTTCCTTCATTCATTAACAAGACTCAGTGAATGCTTCAGGCCTGCTGCAGACATTCTTGATATGACAATGTGGTCATTTTAATATACGATGCATTGGCATATCTCAAAAATATTTATTAATTTGCAGAATCCTTTTTTGTGAGATTTGTAAAACCTAACCTCCCCTTTCATGAAAACAACCCTGAAAAGCATTTCCAAGCTTGTTGCATTTTTATTGATGCTTTGCCTGACAGCCTGCGCAGAACAAAGGCAAGAGCAGGGAAATGACATTAAACCTGAATTCCAAATAACCGTAGGCTACCTGCCAATGGTTTCCAGCCTGACACAC
>SKOK01000197.1 GCA_007120085.1 Bacteroidales bacterium
AAATACTTGTCCCTGAAAATATCGGAATGGATCTCATTGCCCCTTTCGTGGCTACCGTATTTAAAGTTGTGGGTAGGAAGCAGGTCATAATCATGCATCACATTCACGATGTTGGCGGTGCCTTTTTTGCGCATCTGGCACTGGTGATCATCGAGTTCACGCATTTCGCGGTTGAAACGCTTGCCTCTCTCCCTGATCTTTTCCATATCGGCCACATTGTTCAGATTGCCTTTCACGCCTTCGATGCGCGAAACAATGGCTTTGATCTTTTTGTCGCGCATCACCGTACCGAGACCACCTCTTCCGGCTTGCTTCAGGCGGATCTTCTTGCGCTTCACATCATAGAAAGTAAAGTTGATCATCCCGATCAGCGAATTCTCTGCTGCTGCCCCGGTGGATACGATGCCGATGTTTTTGTAATCACTCTCATCCTGTGCAAACATCTCGGTGAGTTCTTCAACCAGTTCGTGACTGTCAACGCTCAGGCCCGGATCCTCAAATATCTCGATCTTTTCATCCTTGCCATCAATGTAAATGATGATGTCTTTTTCGGCTTTTCCCTGCAGCTCAAGCGCATCATAACCAGAGAATTTCAGGAAGGGTCCAAAGAAACCACCTACGTTGGAGTCCATCACGGAGTCGGTTTGCGGTGAGATGGTTACCAGCAGTGACTTGCCCGCACCCGAATACTGTGTAATGCCTGCAACTGGCCCGGGCGCAATGATGAGTTCATTCTCAGGATCGTCCCAGCGTGTATCCGGTTTCGTGGCATCCCACAACAGGCGCAGGCCATAGCCTTTACCGCCAATAAACTTGTCCTTCATTTCCGGGGGTACAACCTTCTCTGTCACCTCGCTGGTGCCCACATTGATGTACAAAATCTTATCAGTGTACCCCCTGAATAAAGGAGTTTTCTGATAATTGATCTCTTTCAGGATCTTTCGGTTAACTTTCAATTCTGCGATGTTCATATTTTCCCTTTTTTAATGATGATTAATTCGATGTGCACAAAACTACAAAATTTAAACAATTCACAACCAAAAATAATACCTATATTGTTTTTTAATTCACAACACAAAGCGGTTCATGGTTACGGGTTACGGGTTACTCATCTGATCGCTGACGTGCATTACCAATCCCGAACGGAGGAAAACCACGGAGTGGTTTAATGTGAATAGCCCCGAATTGCATTCGGGGTCAAGGCGCGTATCCTCCTACCCCCCACCCCCCACCCCCGAAAGCTGCAAGCAGCTTTCGGGGGTGGCTGCCCTAGGGCAGGTTGTTCAAAATTCATGGGGGATGCATCCTTCCGCGGCATTTCATACCGCGCTATTCACATTGAACCCCTTCGGGGTTCCCGGACGCCCACCGTTTTTAAACCTCATTGATTGTTCTTTAATTGATTGCAGCATTAAAACATCACCCTTAATTAGACTTGCAAAAAAAACAACTTGCATTATTCATGTAGGCTAAACTTCTCAACAGTATTTACTACTTTTGTAAAATAATTATCAACGTGGCACGGCAATTGATAAGATTTCACGGCATTGCCTGCCTGGCATAAACAGACAAATAATATTCAAACATCAAACAACATTATATAATATGTTCCGTCGTTCCGGTTTTTTGTTATTGCTTCTTTTTATTGGGATCATCGTTATTCGCTTCATGACTTTTTCGCGGCCTGCGGAAGAGTCAGGTTCAGTCTATAAAGAATCATTTCGTAATCAATACAATATTTTTGCTTTGCCGATTGCAGATGAGTTGCATTTTGCGGCCGAAGCTGTACCACTGCATCAGCCGGAAGTGCGCGAGCGTTACGACCGGGAGTTGCTGGTGAATACCTACTGGCAATCCTCGACACTGTTACTTCTCAAACGCGCCAACCGCTGGTTCCCTGTTATTGAGCCCATCCTGGCAGCGCATGGTGTACCCGACGATTTCAAATACCTGGCATTGATCGAAAGCAATCTGATGAACGTGGTTTCGCCGGCAGGAGCGACCGGTTTCTGGCAGATATTGCAGGGAACCGGCAGGGATCTTGGCCTGGAGATCAACAACTACGTGGATGAGCGTTATCACGTTGAAAAAGCAACGGCAGCAGCCTGCCAGTACCTGCTCGATGCCCGGGAGCGCTATAGCTCCTGGACAATGGCCGCAGCAGCTTATAACATTGGCAACAGCCGCCTGAGGAGGATACTGGAAAACCAGCGTGTGGATAATTATTATGACCTGCATCTGAATGAAGAAACCGCTCGCTACGTGTTTCGCATCCTCGCCGTAAAAAACATTTTTGAAGATCCGGCTGCCTCCGGTTTTCATTTCCGTGAGGATGACCTCTACCCTCCCTTGTCTTACCAAATCGTAAGCGTTGACACCACCATCACCGACCTCGTTGACTTTGCCTTTCAGCACAACATGACATACAAGGATCTTCGCTGGCTGAATCCCTGGCTGCGCGGTTACGAACTGCCCAACCGTTCCGGAAAACTCTATGAGATCAAAGTGGCACATCATCATTAAGCGCAAAAAAAAATAACAAAATACAACTTCATTTTCGTACATTTACAGCCTTATTTTTGAGGTTGTGAAATTGTTATGTTGTATTCGTAAATCCAAATGATTATGCTGCCATTTCAGAAAAAACTCACCAACTCATTTTATGCCATGCTAAGTCTGCCGGCCACGGCGATGGGCTTTGGCCTGGCTGTTCAGATAGCGGTACTCAGCTGGTTGCTCAGTACGAAATATGGTCTTGACACCCGCGACATCGGCCTGGTTTGGGCAATGGGACCGCTGGGCGGACTGATCGGACAGATTGTGATCGGCATCATCAGCGACAAGGTATGGGTATGGAATGGCCGGCGGCGGGCATTTATCCTGGTGGGTGGCGTGCTGGCCGCCCTCGGACTTTTGTCATTGCCCAACATCGGCATCATACAGTCGGGGCTGGGCCTTGACGGCATACTAGGCGTTGCCATCGTGGTTTCTCTCACCATCGACCTGGCCATCAACGTGAGCTTTAATCCTACCCGCGCCATCATTGCCGATGTTACGCCGGAAGGCAGGCCACGCACCAAAGGATACACCTGGATGCAAACCATCTCAG
>SKOK01000212.1 GCA_007120085.1 Bacteroidales bacterium
GAATATGCCGGGCCTGAGAGTGTTCTGCTTACTGACTTCAGCAGCACAGGCCCCGCCGACGATGGCAGGATCAAGCCCGATGTGGTGGCCAACGGACAAAGTCTGTTGTCAACCTGGGTGGATAACAATACCAGCTATGTCGGACTCTCTGGTACCTCCATGGCAGCGCCAACCATCACGGGATCCCTTGGCCTGATACAACAGTTAAACAAAAGGCTTTATGGCAGCTACCTCAGGGCAGCTACCCTGAAAGCGCTCATGATCCATACCACGAGGGAAGCAGGTGAGCATCCAGGACCGGACTACCGCCACGGATGGGGTCTGGCCGACATGGAGGCCGCAGCAAACATCCTGCCTGGCAAAGACAATACCACCATCATACAGGAAAGAAACCTGGTGCAAAATGTGGTGCCAAATTATACCCGAACGGTTTATGCAACCGGACAACAACCACTGGTGGCTACACTCGCATGGAGTGACGTGCCCGGTACTCCCGTTGAACCTGCCCTAAACGACCGCACACCCTTGCTGGTGAATGATCTCGATCTCAGGGTCACACGCTTGTCTGACGGCGAGATCTTCTACCCTTGGAAACTTGATCCGGACAATCCGTCAGCACCAGCAACCACCGGTGATAATGTTGTCGATAATGTTGAAAAGATTGAAATACACTTCCCTGTGGCAGGCGAGTACCTTGTTGAAGTATCACACAAAGGAGAAATTGTTGACCCTATCAATGCCAACAATAAACGTCAGGCATTTTCTCTCATCATATCAGGCATTGCCGAAAGAGAAATTGACCTGGCCATCACCAATGCCATTGTGCATGATGATGGATGCAATTTTTCTGAGAACACACCTGCTTCCATCATTCTTGCCAACTTTGGAAGGCAGGATGTGTTTGACGTTTTTGTGAACTATACGGTAAAAGATGCTGATGGAAACATTCTGCAAGACGATGTAACCGGTGTTGATATGCTGGAGTCCGGCACGGATATAACACTAGATGTTTTTCTTGACCTGAGCCAGGGCCTTGAGTTTGAATTTACTGCATCTGTTAGCCACCCCGGCGACCAGCTTCCGGCGAACAATAGCTACACAAGGGTTGTGAGCTCCATAAACTGGCTGGTAAGTGAAGAAAGATATCATACCAGTTTTGAAGAAATAACCTTTGTTGAGGCCATTAACTGGCAGGTAATCAATAATAACGAAAATGCATCATCCTGGATGCTGCGGGTAGGCACCAGCGAATCACAATGGGCCAGCGACGGATTCAACTCGATGCGCTATGGCAAACTGAACCCCGGTGAGGATGGCCTTGAAACCATGGAAGATGCGGATGACTGGCTGATTTCCACTTGTTTTTACCTCCTGGAAGGTGAAAACTACCGCCTGAGCTTCGATTATCGCTCCTGGGCATCCGACCTGCCTGAAAGCATGCGTGTTATGATTGGCAATACGGCGACACCGGAAGACTTTGAAACTGAACTGATCGACCTTGGCAGTTTTGCAATGGATGCATTCGTAACGGAGAGTGTGCTCTTTAACGTTCCTGAAAACGGCACTTACTTTATTGCCTTCCATGTCTATAGTCCTGCGGATCATCGTTTTGTGTATCTTGACAATGTATTCCTTGAGCGGATGGTTTATGCTGACATGGCGCCAACCGACATCGAAGTGGATGCCGAAGGTTGCGACTTTACGGTTGAAACCCCTGTAAATGTTTCTTTCAAAAACTTTGGCATGGATGCTCAGGAGGGTTTCGATGTTGAGCTCAGGGTAACGCATATTGCTTCCGAAACAGAATCTTCATTGATCCATACTTACGACCAGTTGCTCGAACCTGAACAAACGGCTTACCATACTTTCCTGGCCAACCTGAGCCTGCACGGTGCCTATGAGGTCAAGCTGATCACCCTGCTAGAAGGTGATGAGAATCCGCAAAACGATACGCTGACCATACAGGCCAACAATACCAGCATCAATGTTTCTGAAGAGAACTACTTTACCAATTTTGATGATGTATTCAGTTTTGAAGAGCTTGGCTGGAGCATCCACAGCAATAGCGCAGAAGGTGTTGGCTGGCGCTTCCATACGCTTTCGGGACAGGCTAATTCACCGCCCCACAGTATTAATATGTACCGCCAGGCAGGCAACCCGGATGATTGGGTGTTCACTAACTGCATGATGATGGAAGAAGACAAATGGTACAGGATCAGCTTCAACACAGCTACAAAAGGAACCAATAGTGAAGAGTATTTCAGCATCCATTTGCTTGATGATCCTTCTCCGGAAGGAGAAATAAGCATGATAGGTGAAATCTTTGTAAGAACATTCGACTATGTGAACGAGGAGCTTGTTTTCCAGACGCCTTACACCGGAAACTTTTTTATTGGACTCTTTACGGATTTCGTTGGACCAAACACCTTCCAGATATTCGTTGATGATTTCGGTGTGGAGTCTGTATTTCAAAACGATGCAGCTGCTGTGGATGTTATTCAGCAAACGTATGGATGCAATGAGTTCACCGAGCAGACACCCTTAAAAGTGGTAATTCAAAATAAGGGCTATGTCCAGCTGGTTAATCCTGAGGTGCTGCTTCATGTGGAAGATGAGGCAGGCAACAGCGAGACATACACTATGCATTCAGCGCAAAGCCTGGATATAGCAGAAACCGACACCCTGCATTTTTATGTGGACATGTCGCAGCTTAATACCATTTATACACTCACAGCTGAAGTGCTGCTTGAAAATGATGAAGACCTTTCAAACAATACGTTTTCAACGGAACTTCGCAATACCACCGTTGATTTAACTGCAGGCCAGGTCTATTTCACCGATTTTGAGATGGTGACGGTGGACGGGCACAGCAGTCTTGTTCAGCCCCAAACCGGATGGTGGTATGAAAATACCAACAATGACTATTCCAGCGATGGCAGTCCGATAACCTGGGTCATGCGCAAGAACGCGCCTTTTGCCTTGAGTGGCGAGATCTCAATGCGCAGCGGCCGCAGCCTGGTTGATCCTGCTGACGACTGGCTCTTCTCCAATTGTTTTATCATGCAGGAGGGTGAAAACTACCTGCTTGAGTTTTATTA
>SKOK01000119.1 GCA_007120085.1 Bacteroidales bacterium
CCGCGTTACCGAAAAACCTATTGCTGGATTACCTGATTTCCTGTTCAGCAAATAAGCAATACCCCCTACGTCGTTTACCTGAGCAAAAACGGCAACGAGGTCAGCATTGTACTCGTTGCGTAAATTGTTAATCGGCTGGGAACTGGCATATTTACCAAGGTCCTGGCCTGTATCGGAGGACTCCTGGTATCCTGAAGGTGCAGAATGTACGAGGGTCATCGTCATCATGGTTTCGCTGTTGTCGAGCACCAGCTGAGCATTGGCCATGGCAAATGCCACCACGTTGTCGATCCCGCCCCCGTTGCTCTGAGCCCAGGTCTGTGCATTGTTCGAGTATAGCACCATCACATCAACATTAACCCACTCCAAAGGATCGTTGGCTTGCCCTTTGAGCTGGTCGCGGATGCGTTGCTGTTCCTCCACGTCCTTCTCGTCAAAATCAGGGATGACAGGAGGAGCACTTTCCAGGATATCGCGGTCACGGGCATCCATTTCAATGAGATAATGGTCCAGGGTGACCGGATCGCTGATGATCTTATAATACATATTTTCTTGCGGAAGATACAGACTCCCAAGGCTCCTTTTCCCGGTTGTAACCAGGATCATGTAGCCTTCTGCATCCTTAACCCTGGCGGTTATGGAAACTGAGCCGTTGACATTGACTTTGGTGCGACCCACTTTTGAAAGATACTCAACGTCATCAAAAAGATTGAGTAAAAGCTCATCGCCCTCGCTCAAAGCCTCAATGGCTTTCAAACCTTCGTTAACTTCTATCCTCTGGAAACGCATCACAACTTCCTTCATATCAAAAAAATGAAGGGCCTCCTCCAATGGAGGCTTTTCAGTATGATGATGAGAAATAAGCAGGGCAGGTTGCACAGGGCCTTGCCCCAATGCTTGCATATCCGAAAAAGAAAAGACAAATACAACGAATAAACTTATGCAGAGTGTTTTAGACATATTTTGATTGAATGTATCATATAAAAAAAAGCTAACAAATTTAAGCAAAATTAAATAGATGGCCTATAATTGATTTTTCAGAAATCTAATAAATAAAAAGCCAGGATAGGGTGTGATACATCCGTTTATTTTATTATATTTGTTTGACGTTTACTATAAATGTTTAAGATTTTTTATCGCAAATTGCGACCAATAACCCATCAACCCATACATAATAAATAATTATTAACCCAAAACAAAAAAAGTATGAAAAAATCACAACTACTATTGATTGCATGCTTCCTGGGCTTTTTGCTGACAGGAGTTTTTTCAGGTATTGCTTCGGCGTCAATGCTCCAGGATAATCAGTCTGATGTTGAGTACCAGGAGATACATGGAATGGTGCCGCAAGTTTCCACTGGATTTGATGCCACAGCGGGCATAAGAGGCACGCTGGATATTCCCGGTGAAGGCCTTCTGATGATCCCAAACTCAACCAACAGGACAGTAATGGCCTTTGATCCGTTCAGCGGCGACCTGGTGGAGGAGTTTTTTATTCCATCAGACCCTGACAACCTGTCAACTCCCATCATGATGCTGTGGAACCACAGCCAAACCAGCTTTCTGATATCAGACCAATTGCGGAAACTGGTGCAACAATATGATACCGAAGGAAACTTCGAACAAACATTTGCACCTGCCGGTGGCGAGGATCAGGACATTTTGCACAACATTCGCGGGATGTACATGCAGCCGGATGGCACCCTTCTTGTGACAGTTGCAGGAGGGAGCAACCAGAACTCAGTGGCTATGTTCGACACCGAAGGCGAATACCTTGGCAACTTCATTGCCAACAATGCCGGCGGACTGAACGGACCCTGGAACATCGTTTATCGTTCTGATTTTAACGACTACCTGATCAGCGCCAACGGCTCCAGCGGCATCCATCGCTATGACGCTGATGGTAACTTCATTGAAATGTTTGCCACAGGCATATCCTTCCCCCAGCAATTGGTATTGCTTGATAACGGTAACATCATGGTTACAAATTTTTCGTCACCTTCAGGCGTTTATGAGTTCGACAGCGAGGGCAATCAGCTAAACTATTACAGTGTTGTTACCGGCTTGCGCGGTGTTTATGAGCTCGGAAATGGTAACATACTGGTAACCAACGGCAGTGGTGTTCACGAGATCAACCGCAACAACCAGCTCGTGGAGACCAAAGCTACAGGCAGCGCCCGCCATATCTCGCATATTATGCCGCCAGCCACAGGAACCAGCTTTATTGTCACTTTCAGCGTAACTGATGATCACGGCAATGATGTTGATGATGCCACCATTACCTTTGCGGGTGTAACTTACGACCCGGGACATTATGTGTTTGAAGATGTTGAACCCGGCACACATCAATATATGGTGGAACATAATTGCCATGTTACAGCCGAAGGCAGTGTTACGGTAGTGAATTCGCATGTTCTTATTGATGCAGAACTACAAGGAAACCCGGGCGATGCCAATGGCGATGGCAATGTAAACGTGCTGGACGTCATCGCGATGATCAATTATTATGTTGGCGTTGATACCGATCTGACCTGTTTTAACAATGCTGACCTGAATGGTGATGGAGTCATTAATATACTTGATATCATTGGAACTGTGCACATCTTTGAAGATGACAATGATGAAGAGCCATGAACTGTCATTGACATAGACGGCAACGTTTATCAAACGGGGATGATAGGCGGACTCGAGTGGATGATCGAAAACCTCCGCGTGACGCACTACAACAACGGCGACCCCATCCCCCACGTCACAAACAATGCCGAGTGGGCAGGTCTGGGCTCAGGGGCTTTTTGTGTCTATAACAACGAAGAAAGCCTGGCCAACACCTATGGCAAACTCTATAACTGGTATGCAGTCGATGACGAGCGGGGATTATGCCCGGAGGGTTGGCGTGTTCCTTCAGACGACGAATACATGGGATTGATGCTGTCGCTGGACCCCAGTGCCGTGATCAACGACAACATTGTTGGTGGTATGATGAAGGCAACAGGCACCAGTGGTGATGGTGGTCTGTGGTCACCCCCCAACGCAGGTGCCACCAACGAAAGTGGTTTCACCGCGCTTCCCGGCGGAGCACGGTATTCAAC
>SKOK01000266.1 GCA_007120085.1 Bacteroidales bacterium
GTTCAGGCCTGGCAATATGCTGATTTCAGAAAATGAAGCACAGGGTAAGGATGTTGTGGCATTGCTGAGTTTTACCACGCAGGCTGATGAGCAGGTCTCGCTGAAAGTGGGCATTTCGCCCGTGAGCTACCAGGGAGCCCTCAACAACATCAAGGCAGAGATACCCCACTGGGATTTTGAAAAAACCAGGGAAGAGGCCCGCGACAAATGGAACCGCGAGCTGGCCAAAATTGATTTTTACCACCCCGATGTAGCTGAAATGCGTACCTTTTACACAGCTATATATCATGCTTTTTATGGACCTGTGTTGTTCAATGACCACGACCGCAGTTTCAGGGGTACCGACAAGGAAGTTTACCCCGATCCCGGGTTTGACAATTATTCCATCTTCTCCCTCTGGGATACATACCGGGCATTGCACCCACTGTTTACCATCATTCAAACTGAAAGGGTGGACGATATGATCAACTCAATGCTGCTGATCTACCAGCACCAGGGCAAATTGCCCGTGTGGCACCTGTTGGGGAACGAAACCAATACAATGGTAGGATACAGTGCCGTGCCGGTTGTGGCCGATGCCGTTTTCAAGGGTTTTTCCGGTTTTGACCACGATCTGGCCTACGAGGCGATGATCACCTCATCACTGATCGATGAGGATGGGCTCAAATATCTGCGGGAAAAAGGCTTTATCCCCGCTGATCTGGAGCAGGAATCTGTTTCCAAAGCGCTGGAATATGCCCTGGCCGACTGGGCCATCGCTGAGTTTGCCAAAATGCGCGGCGATTCGGCTAATGCTGCCTATTATCGTCAACGCGCAAAAGCTTATAAAACATACTTTGACCCCGAAACCCGCTTCATGCGCCCTGTCTTGTCTGATGGCACTTTCAGGTCGCCATTCAACCCCTTCGAGTCCATTCACGAAGGCTATGCCTGGACTGACTACACAGAAGGCAATGCCTGGCAATACACATTCCTGGTCCCCCACGATGTGAGGGGACTTGCCGGCCTGATGGGCGGCGATGAGGCCTTCGAAGCCAAGCTCGACAGCCTGTTTTTCGTTACCGGCGACCTGGGAGAATTTGCTTCACCCGATATTTCCGGACTTGTAGGGCAATATGCCCAGGGCAATGAACCAAGCCACCACGCCGCATATATGTTTAACTACGTGGGAGCCCAGCATAAAACAGCCCGCAAGGTCAGATTCATAATGGACGAATGGTACACCGACCTGCCCGATGGTTTGCCCGGCAACGAAGATTGCGGACAAATGTCAGCGTGGTACATCTTCTCGTCCCTGGGTTTTTATCCCGTAAATTCTGCAAATTCCGTTTTTGCTATCGGCTCACCAGTCGCACACAGGGCTTCAATAAACCTTCCCGGTAACAAGCAATTTTCAATTGTAGCCCACAACAACAGCAATGAAAATATTTATGTTCAGAAGATCCGCCTCAATGGCGAAGACCTTATGCGCTCATACATTACTTACAGGGAAATTATGGATGGCGGCACACTGGAGTTTTTTATGGGCAATGAGCCCAACTATGATTTTGGCAGCGTTTCCGAAAACCGGCCGCCGGAAACATTGGGAAAATAACAAGGGCCATTGGGATTCCGGAATATGACTGTTGCAGTATGCCTTACAGTTTAAATAATCATTAATAGGCTAAATCGGTTTAGATAATTTATATATTTGCAAATTAAAAGCAGAAACATCATGGCCAAACGTGTATCCATTGCTGACATTGCCGAATCCCTTGGGGTTTCAAAAGCATTGGTCTCGCTTGTAATCAACGACAAGGGCGATGAGCACGGCATAAATCGTGAAACACAGCAAAGGGTTCGCGACAAAGTCAAGGAGCTGAAATACGAACCCAATCTCTTTGCCAGGAGCTTCAGGGTTGGCAAAACGAACACCATCGGGCTGATCGTATCCGACATTTCAAACCGTTTTTATGCCCGTTTGGCCAGGAACATTGAAGACTCTGCATGGAGTCACGGTTACACGGTGGTGATCTGTAGCACGGATGAAGACGTTAAAAAGGAAAAAGAGCAGATCAGGTTGTTGCGCGACCGCAAAATTGATGGCCTGATCATTTCATCGTCCCAGGAAAATGCTGATTTTTTCAATAAGCTTGTAGAAAATAAATTTCCTCACGTGTTGATCGACCGTATGTTTGATAATATGGCATCTGCCAGCGTGTCGGTTGACAACTATGCCGGAGCAAGCCTGGCTGCCAGGCATTTGTTAAAACAGGGTTTTAAGGACTTTGCAATGATTACCATCTCACCTGAACATATATCAACCATTCAGAACCGTATCAGGGGGTTTACCAATACCCTGTCGGAAGCTGGCTTTGAGCTCTCCCCCGACAGGCATATCATGGCACCTTTCGACAGGATAGAGGAAACTGTAAAAGAAAGCATACAGAAATATTACTTATCCGGAAACCTGCCGGAAGCGATCTTTGCATTAAATAACAACCTTACCTCCACTTGTTTGAAATACCTGAGAAAGCTTTCGATTCGCATACCTGAAGATATTGCATTGATCGGCTTTGATGATGTGCTGTATTTTGGGTTTACCCAACCATCAATTTCTTCAATAAGCCAGCCGGTTGACATGATCAGCGATTATGCTTTCCAGTTACTGCTCAGACAGATAGAAAAGGAACAGATTCCTGAAGAGGAGCGTTCCGTCGTTTTACCTGTTGACATAATTATCAGGGAGTCATCAATTAAATCTAACTAACAATGGCAAAAAACAAAACCTTTCCAATTCTGCTTGCATTTCTGGCCATGGGTTTCGGCGACGTAGTCGGCCCGCTGGTTTCGCTTGTTAAAGATTCTTTTGCTGTGTCAAACTTTGTTGCCTCATTAATGACAACAAGCGGCTTCATTATGTTTGGCGTCCTTTCCATCCCGATGGGTGTGTTTCAGGACAAGAAGGGCAAAAAATACATTTTGATGATGGGCTTGCTGATCGCCCTGCTTGGCTTGATCATACCCATCCTTTTTGGGATGTACGGGCCGTTGGCCGAAATTCGTGA
>SKOK01000312.1 GCA_007120085.1 Bacteroidales bacterium
AAATCATTTTCAACAACATTGTTTCGCTCACAGGTTTGGGAAGGTATTCATCCATGCCTGAGCTTATGAATTTTTCCTTGTCGCCGGGAATGGCATATCCGGAGATGGCAAGTATGGGTGTGCGGGTGTCAGCAGTCTCTGTCTCCCGGATTTTCCGGGCTGTTTCAAAGCCATCCATTTCAGGCATTTGGCCATCCAGGATGACGAGATCATATTTACCAGATTCGAACTTCTTCAGGGCCGCCCTGCCATTGTAAACGGCATCAACCCGCCACCCATGCGAACGCAGGAAGGCAGCGAGGTACAGCTGGTTTATGGCATCATCCTCAGCAAAAAGAATACTGAGATCTTTCCGTTTTTGCGTCAGACTCTCCAGCCCATGGTCAGAGGCCAATTGATCTGAAGTATAATCCGTGTCAATGTCTAACAATGTATCAACATGCCGGCCCAGACTGTTATCACCTGCAAAATAGCCATCTACGGCATTAAGCAAACTGTTGACAATCACCTGAAGGCTGTTTGTTGAATCCTTTATTGCAGCAATATCCTGGGCTTGTTGCACATCAAGTTGTGTTTGCGTAAGCGCTTCTACCCTTTCAGCAATCGTTCTGAGCGGGTCTTGCAATTCTTTGCTAAGGCTCGCAAGGAATGCTGCCCTGGCTTCTTCATGCTGCTTGCCTGCAGCATGATTCACCAAACGGGGTCTTGGAGGGCCTTCAGGCTTTTCTTTTTTATTCATGTTATCATGCACTGCCATAATTTTGCATTTTTTTCTTATATGTACAAATATAGCAAATATATGGAGTTAATTAATGCATTGGTTTATTTTTTTACTGAATCCAATTCCCTATTGCTTTCTTTGGAAACAGCAATGGCTTTTTTTTGATATGGCATAAACAAAAAGCCCACAGTTGTGGGCTTTTTGTTTATGATTAAAACATTTTAAGCGGTTAAGAACGGTTAATTCTTACCAGCCTGGGTTTTGTACCATATTGTCGTTGGTGGTCATGTCATTTGCAGGAATGCCCCAGATAAACTTAAAGTGACCGGGCTCAATAACAAGGTTGTTGTAAGTAGAGCCGGTAACGATAATGTCCGTATTTTGTGGCGCGCGGCGCTCTACACCCAATCCCCAACGCATGAGGTCATTAAGGCGGTAGCCTTCGGCCAGGAGTTCGCGTAGTCTTTCTTCGCGATAAGCCTCAACAAGTGCGTTGCCAGAAATACCGCTCAACGCATCAAGACCACGCGCAACACGAATCTGGTTCAGGCGGTTCAAAGCCTCAGATTCATTTGTTTGCAAGAGTGCCTCGATGAGGTTCATATAGGTTTCTGAAATGTGGAACACC
This sequence comes from Bacteroidales bacterium, assembly GCA_007120085.1. GTDB lineage: Bacteria > Bacteroidota > Bacteroidia > Bacteroidales > UBA7960 > PUPG01. The sequence goes on from SKOK01000312.1 coordinate 1,350, forward strand.
TTTGGCTTGTGCTGATAATTGGTCACGTTTGTGAACATCTCGGGGTTGCCAGGATATTTGTTGATTAGCCAAATATCTTCGTAGTCGAAACCTTGTATTCTAAGGTGTTTTTGATCCAGGAATACATGTTTGCGATAATCATCTTCATCATACATATCAATGACCCACTGCTGCGGCACAAAGTCGGGGGTATATCTGTTGGCTCCAGCCTGGAATCCAAGATAGATAACATTTACACCAACTCCTGATTTCAACTCATCGGGGCGTGCAACAAAGGCGTGGAAAATAATCTCTGAAGATTGGTCGTTCACCCACTTGTTTTCCAACCCGGCCTGGGTGGTTTCGAGCGGATACCTGCCACTGTTGATCAACTCTTCAGCAGCACTAACAACACCCGCGTAATCACCCATCTGGAGTCTAACCCTTGCTTCGAGTGCCAGGGCAGCATCTCTTGTAGCAAACTCAGAATTTGGTGCGCCATTTGACAAACGGCTCTTGGCCTCTGCAAGGTCATCCATTATCTGGGTATAGGTTTCTTCAACTGTTGCCCTCGAGGGTTTCAGTGCAGGGTTATATCTCAACACCAGCGGAACACCGAGGTCAGAGGATGCAGTGGATGCATTGTAAGGATAGCCCCATCTGATTACCAGCATATAATAATAATATGCCCTGACCAAATGTGCTTCTCCGGTGAACTGCCTGAGCAGTGCCGCATCTTCATCAGAACCTGCTTCAACAAGTTCCATATTCTCAATAATGTTGTTCACATTGGTAAGGGCACTGTAATACCATTGCCATACATCACGAATGGTGTAGTCGGTTGAAAGCAGCGGCTCCCACCTGTGTGGTGCACCGTTGCGGTTACCAAAGTCAAGCGTTGCATTTAACAAATCAGCCTGAACATCTGTAGAGAACATGAATAAACCATAAACCCGGCTTTTGAGCTGTGCATACATACCATTCCGAATGGTCTCGGCATCTGTCATGGTACGGAAGGCTTCTGTCTGCTCTATGGCGTTGTAGGGAAATCTTTCAACATCACAAGAAACGGTAAAGAAGACCGCGAAGCCAACTATCATGAATATATTAAATATTTTTTTCATAATCGTTATTGTTATTTAATGTGGTGATTAAAAAGTTAATGTCAGACCAAATGAAACCTGCTTGGTGTTTGGGTTTGTACCCATACCAATGTTTGAGTCAACCTCCGGGTCTGGTCCTAAATAATTGGTAAACGTGAGGAGGTTCCTTCCGGTAACAAATACCCTTGTACCTGTAAGAAGTCCGGTGCGCTGCAACAGTGACTGCGGCAGGTCGTATGCCAGGGTCAAATTCTTGAGACGCATGAATGACGCATCTTCAATCAACCTTGTATCAAACTGAGTAAACTGGTAATCCCAGCCTGGGAATTGAGTCACGTCACCGGGCTCTTTCCAATAGTCCAGTACAGTCTCGTGCTGGTTCCAGCCAGAGAACACCTGTGGGTTTTCAGTGAAGAACCTGTCATTGTTGATCATGTTTTTCCCTGTAACAAAAGCAAAGTCAGCCTGCAAGAGGATGCCTCTCCAGCCGGCATTGAAGCCAAAGCCGCCGGCGAAAGGAGGATACCTGTCCAAACCGGAATATTGCTCGAGGTCTTGCGTGTTAAACACTTTTGTAGTCTCTTCCTTGGTTGTAACGGTTCTGTCTTCACCAGG
>SKOK01000160.1 GCA_007120085.1 Bacteroidales bacterium
GGGGTTGCGGAGAGAGAGGGATTCGAACCCCCGGGGGCTGTTACACCCCAACGGTTTTCAAGACCGCCGCAATCGACCACTCTGCCATCTCTCCGGCGCAAAAGTACAAAATATTTTTTTCAGCACAACAAAAAAATGGAAATTGTGCCCCAGTTATGTTAAAAACAGTAATTTTGAAAGCATGGATGAGGGGCAGACACAGGCAACCTCACTTTTATGTGCTGAATTCTTGCAAAAACATTGCGAACAGCGAGATCTGAAAAAATGCAGAATGGCAAATAAGCGAACGGCTTTGGTTATTTTAAACTGGAATGGCAAACATCTCCTGGGTCGTTTCCTGCCGGGTATCATCAAACACACACCACCTGAAGTTGAACTCATTGTGGCCGACAATGCATCCGAGGATGACTCAGTTGGATTTCTGAAAAAGCACTTTCCCGAAGTCCGTATCATCACCATGAAGAAGAACCTGGGTTTTGCCGGTGGCTACAACAAAGCCCTTGAATCTGTGGATGCTGATTATTTTATTTTATTGAATTCAGATATCGAAGTCAGTGAAGCCTGGATTGAACCCTGCATTAAATTGCTGGATGAGCACCCGCAGGTGGCCGCAGTGCAACCCAGGATACGGTCACTTGAAAACAAGGCTTTTTTTGAATATGCCGGTGCTGCCGGCGGCATGCTGGATCACTTTGGTTATCCTTATTGTCGCGGCCGCATTTTCAATCATCTTGAAAAAGATACCGGGCAATATGATGATGTGTGCGAAGTGTTTTGGGCTACCGGTGCTGCCATGTTTGTGAGGGCTGATGTTTTCATGGATACAGGTGGCTTTGATGCCAGTTTTTTTGCGCATATGGAAGAGGTAGAGCTCTGCTGGCGGTTTCAAAATATGGGTCATAAAGTTTTTTATTGCCCGCAATCTGTTGTATATCACCTTGGTGGTGGTTCCTTGCCAAAGGCAAACCCCCAAAAAACATATTATAATTTCAGAAATAGCCTCTGGATGCTGACCAAACAATTGCCGCCACAATCATTTTATGCACGGATACTCCCCCGCCTCTCCCTGGATGTGATTGCTGCAGCCAAGTTCTTTCTGCAGGGGCATTTCAGGGATTGCCTGGCGGTATTCAGGGCGCATCTTGCGTTTTGTGGTAAATGGCGCAAACTGCGCAAGCAGTATCATCACCATAAGAGTGATGTGCCTGCAATGTTATACAGGGGGAGCATTGTATTTGACTATTTCATACGCAGGAAAAAAACTTATACCGAACTGGCTTTAAGGCCCTCAAGCGCCAAAGCATAGCTGTTGGTCCCAAAACCAGTGATGACTCCCTTGCAATGCGGGGCGATGTAAGATGTATGCCGGTATTCCTCCCGGGCAAATACATTGCTTATATGCACCTCAACAACAGGTGTTTCAATCGCACGCACTGCGTCTCCCAAAGCCACTGAAGTGTGGGTGTAACCACCGGCATTCAGAATGATGCCATCGTATGTGCCTGCAGCCTGCTGAACCTTGTCAATCAACTCCCCTTCAATGTTGCTCTGGAAGTAATCAATGTGATGTTCAGGGTATTGCTGGCGCAGATCAGCCAGTACGGCGTCAAAGCCTTGTTCTCCATATATTGCCGGTTCCCGTTTGCCCAGAAGATTCAGGTTCGGGCCGTTGATAATGATGATATTCATGTTTTGTTATTTAAATGGGTTTTGATTGTTCGTGTTTTGTGTTTGTGCCTGGGATGACGGCTGGATGTTAGATGTTGGAAATTAGATGTTAGGTTTTTGCAAATGTCGTATTTTTTTTCAAGAAGTTTTAAGTTGTTCATTTTAAGGGCTGTGTTTTGCTCATGCTGAGGGACTTGTTGTAACCATTGCCGTTGACTTTAGTCAACGGGCAGGGAATGGCACAACTCCCAGGGGGACTTTAGTCCCAGACAAATCGGAACAGGCACTTATTTTGGGGCTAAAGCCCCCCTGAGAATAGTACTGCCTTTTATCCGTCAGCTAAAGCAGACGGCAATAGATTGGAACTCCGGTTTCATTTTTATACATACAATGTCATTCCCGCATTGCGGCCACCGCCCTTTCGCGGGGGCTTCCCACTCAGAATGACAGAAAACACCGAACCATGAACCAACAACCACCAACCAGCAACCAATAACCAGCATCGACCACCTGCCACCAGCAACCAGCAACCAGCAACCAGCAACCAGCAACCAACAACCAACAACCAACAACCTGCAACCACCAACCAGCAACCAGTAACCATGAACCATGAACCCGTAACCAAAAACCCGTAATCAAAAACCCGTAACAATTTTTTTTGTATCTTTGCCCTACGAATCACAAATAGGGGTGCCCTAAATTACGGGCTGAGATCAGACCCTTTGAACCTGATCCGGGTAATGCCGGCGAAGGGAGGGATTAAACAAATGACGGCTTTTTACTCCTATTTTGCTGTTGATTGTTTAACAATAAAATATCATTTTCAATCATGTCAAAGTTTATTTCGCTGCTTTTTGCAGTGCTTTTTATTCCATCATTTGCCGTGGCACAACTTTCAATCAGCGGCAAGGTTTACGATGCGTCAAGTAATATCACACTGCCTGGCGCACACATCGTAATAGCAGATAGTTACCGGGGCGTATTTTCTGACAGGTCCGGCGTTTATGAATTGTCAAATCTGGATGCCGGAACATACCTCATAAGGGTTTCATTTATGGGCTATCGTGAAAGTGCCATAGAGGTTGATCTGCAATCTGACGAGGAGCTTGACTTCTTCCTGGAGCCTTCGGCCACCATGACCGAGGAAGTCGTGGTTTCGGCTTTGCGAGCCGAGGGGCAGGTGTCTCTCGCATACACGAATCTTGATGCAGAGGCGCTGGCGCCCAGGAACCTGGCGCAGGATCTGCCCGTACTGCTGAATCAAACACCCTCGCTCATATACAGGTCGGATGCCGGTACCGGCGTTGGATATACTTATATGAGCATTCGCGGCAGTGATCAGTCGCGCATCAATGTTACCATCAATGGCATTCCTGTAAATGATGCAGAGTCGCATGGGGTATGGTGGGTCAACATCCCCGACATTGCGTCTTCGATCCAGAATCTGCAAATTCAGCGAGGGGTGGGTTTAAGTACGCACGGTGCCGGTGCCTTTGGGGCTACCATCAACCTGCAATCAACCAGCCTGCGTGATGAGGTTTATGCAGAGATCAACAGCTCTGCCGGTGCCTTCAACACATTGAAAAACACACTGAGTTTTGGCACAGGCCTGATCAGTGAAAACTGGGCTTTTGATGGCAGGCTGTCAAAGATCACTTCAGATGGGTATGTTGACAGGGCCACCGCCGATCTCAAGTCCTTTTATCTGTCAGGTGGATATTACGGAAAAAATACGATGATCAAAGCCGTTGCGTTTTCCGGTAAGGAAAGTACATACCAGGCTTGGTATGGCACGCCTTCAGACTCCCTTGAAACAAACCGCACATTCAACCCTGCCGGGATGTATTATGATGAGGATGGACAAATTCAATTCTATGACAACGAAACAGACAACTACCAGCAAGACCATTACCAGCTGCACTTATCACACAACCTGGCTCCGGGACTGCTAGCCACCGGGGCATTGCATTATACCTATGGCCGTGGTTACTATGAGCAATACAGGCCAAATGAGCGGTTTAGCCGTTATAATCTGCCCAATGTGGTCATCGGGGGTGAAGAGTTTGACCGCACAGACCTGGTCAGGCGCCGCTGGCTCGACAACCACTTCTATGGAGCCACCTGGTCGTTGAACTACAACAACTTCAGTGGCTTGTTGCTGACCCTTGGAGGTGCATACAATGAATATGACGGCGATCATTTTGGTGAGATCATATGGGCCCGCCACGCCATCAATACCGACATCCGGCACAGATACTATGACAACAATGGGTTCAAAAAGGACTTTAACAGTTTTGCAAAGGCATCCTATGAGATCATCCCTCGCTTAAAGGCTTTCACAGATTTGCAATACAGGTATGTGTCATATAGTTTTCTAGGCCAGGCCTGGGTCCACGAAGAGGTGGTTTCATTGCAACAGAATGCCACTTTCCATTTTTTTAATCCCAAAGCGGGACTGTCTTACGCCATAAACCGCTCAAACACAGTATATGCTTTTGCAGGAATTGGCAACAGGGAGCCAGTAAGGCGCGATTTTACTGAATCCTCTCCTGACAGCAGACCACGGCACGAAACCCTTCGAAACATTGAAACAGGCTATGAATTTGCCGGCACAAAAGCACAGTTCAAGGCAAATTTATACCTGATGGATTACAAAGATCAGCTCGTGCTCACTGGTGAAATCAATGACGTTGGTGGCTTTTCACGAACAAACATTGACAAAAGTTACCGAATGGGCATTGAGCTGGAAGGGGGATACATATTCAATGAGTACCTGGGCTGGTCAGGAAATTTGACACTCAGTCGCAATAAGATCAGCTTGTTTACAGAATACTCCGACAAATATGACGATGACTGGAACTGGATTGGAACTGATGTGAGGGACTACAAAGGCACCGACATCGCCTTTTCACCTGCTGTGATCGCAGCAAGCACCATACAGGTGTCACCACTCGAAGGGGTTACGCTCAGCCTGGAAAGCAAATACGTCGGCGATCAGTACATTGACAATACAATGAGCGAGGAACGTATGCTGGATGCTTATTTTGTGAATGATCTTCGGCTGCAATTTGCATTTTCGGCAAGACATCTGCGCCAGGCGGAAATCGTACTCCAGGTAAATAACCTGTTTGACCACCGGTATATATCCAATGCCTGGATTTATAAAGGCGTTGTGGGCGAGGCCGGACTCATAACCATAGAAGATGGATATTTCCCACAAGCGGGACGGCATCTTTTGCTTGGTCTGAATCTGAAGTTTTAGTCTTTTTACATTTCCGACACATATTTTTGCACAAAAAGATGCAATACTCCTTGTTTTTGTGTAAATTATTTTTACCTTTGATGTGCTTTTTTAGGGATATTTAATTTTTTACACAGATCCAGGTATGAAAAACATATTGCTTATTGACGATGATCCTGTCGTTCGCTCACTTGCATCAGGCATACTGCGCAAGAATGGGTATAATGTCCAAACTGCAAAAGAAGGCAATGAGGGGCTTGGTATGGTTGCGGAAAACCTCCCTGACCTGGTTATTACTGACTACCAGATGCCCGGAATGTCAGGCATGGAAGTGCTGGCTAAGCTCAAGGAAATCAGTCCTGCGCTACCGGTTATCATGCTGACGGCATTTGGCGATGCCAGCCTGACCATAAAAACGATGCAAACAGGAGCTTTTGATTATATCGAAAAACCGATAAACCCAAAGGAGCTAGTTGATACAGTAAAAAATGGGCTGTTGTCATCTGAAAGCCTGCAAAAGCCTGACGATCCATCTGGTGACGGAAAAAAGAAAAAAGATGAAAACCTTATGGTGGGTAAATCCCAGGCTATGCTTGCCATCTTCAAGAACATTGGGCGAATATCGCAGAATTATGTAAACATACTTATTTCCGGTGAGTCAGGCACAGGCAAGGAACGACTCGCCAGGCTCATTCACCATACAGGCCCGGATGCAGATAATCCAATTGAATTCATCAACTGCAAGGCACTGACGGAAGATAATCTGCGCAAGGCATTCGAGGCAGGGGTGAAAAATGGCACTCTTGTATTTGATGAGGTGGGCACATTAAATGCAGAGATGCAGCTGAAGCTTCTTGAACTGATGGAGAATCAGTCACAGCAAAACCGTTTGGGGCAGCAGAAACAATACAGAATTATCTCCATTGCGCGACGCGACATTGGAATTATGGCTGAAGAAGGTGCTTTTTTGAAAGAACTTTACTACCAGTTAAAGGTTTTTGTCTTCACTATCCCATCCCTCAACGAACGCAAAGACGATATCCCTTACCTTGTTGAACACCTTATTCAGGAGTTAAACCTGGAATTGGGAAAAAGCATCAACAAGGTTGAAGATGGTGTGATTCCTGTTTTGCAATCATTCGACTGGCAGGGAAACGTACGGGAGCTGCGGAATGTGCTGATGCAGGCGATGGTTTTGTCGCACGGTGATCTGCTCCAGAGAAAATACATCCGCCTTGAAGGACAGGATTTTGATGAGCTGCCAGATTATGGGGTAAGTAAGTTTGAAATTCGCCCCCTTGCTGATGTCGAAAAAGAACATATTGGAAATGTGCTGAATGCCTTAAGATGGAATAAGCAGGAAGCCTCTGCTGCCCTGGGCATCACGAGACCTACCCTGAATGCGAAGATTGATAAATATGGAATAAAGCGCGAATGATGATTGTAGCTTCCTTCTAATCCAGTTTTTTATGAATGGCGTATCCGCGCCATTTTTTTATCACCTCCTGCATATCCTGTGCAACGGGAGAATCAAAAAAAACTTGTTCACCTGTGTGTGGGTGCTTGAACCCCAGTGTTTTGGCATGAAGAGCGTGCCGTGGGATCATCTCAAAGCAGTTCTTGACAAATTGCTTGTACTTGGTAAAGGTCGTCCCTTTGATGATCTGATCACCGCCATAGGTGGCATCATTGAAAAGCGGTCTGCCTATGTGGCGAAAGTGTGCCCTGATCTGGTGCGTACGGCCAGTCTCAAGCTTGCATTCGATCAGGGTTACATAGCCAAAGCGCTCCAGTACTTTATAGTGTGTAATGGCAGGTTTTCCATAATCTCCATCGGGAAAAACATCCATCACTTTCCTGTTCTTCAGGCTGCGGCCAATATGTCCGGTAATTGTTCCGGAGTCATCCTGGAAATCACCCCACACCAGTGCGTGATAAAGCCTGTCGATCTCTCGATCGAAAAAATATTTAGCCAGCCTGCTCTGTGTAAGCTCCGTTTTGGCCACCAGTAGCAGGCCTGAGGTGTTTTTGTCAATGCGATGCACCAGTCCCGGCTTGATATCCTCATCATTCTGGCGCGGCAGGTTGCCGAAGTGATATACCAGTGCATTGACCAGCGTTCCGGTATAATTTCCATAGCCGGGGTGCACCACCATACCGGCCTCCTTGTTTACCACAATGATGTGATCATCCTCATAAACAACATCCAGCGGAATGTTTTCAGGCAACAATTCAATCTCCCGCGGCGGATGGGCCATCACAACGCTGACAACGTCTCCCGGCTTAACCTTATAGTTAGACTTTACGGCAATATCGTTCACCAGGATGTTGCCTGCGCGGGCCGTATTCTGAATCTTGTTGCGACTGACGTTCTCGACCCTTGATTGAAGGTATTTGTCGATGCGAAGCAGTCCCTGTCCCCTGTCAACCACAAAGCGATGGTGTTCATAAAGATCCTGTTCGTCATTTTCAGGACAGGGCTGACCATCTGTAGGATGTAATTCTTCCAAGATTAATTTTTTTGTTATCTGCTTATTATGAAACGCGCTGATCGGCTGATCATCATGCCCGGATGGCTCAAACGCAATAGGTACATGCCGTTTTGCAAGCCGGAGACATCCACCTCGCGGGTATAATGATTTGAATATACAAGCCTGCCCCGGATGTCGAAAATGTGGATTTGCGCATCACCGGTTTCAGTGTGCAGGTCATCCATCCTGACTTTCAGATGCTGTCCGCTTACGGGGTTTGGAAAAAGTGTCAGGCTTGTTTCCTCAACGTCAGGATTTGCAATGTCTGTTGAGCCATCCCTGAGCATAACGGGCCTGATCATCAGGGCGCCATTGAAATTGGAGGGCTCCCAGAAACCATCAAAGTTGACAAACAGCCGTTGCCTGGCGTTGTTGCCAAGGTCGAATCCCAGCACCAGGGAGGTGTTAAGATTTATATCTCCAACCTGCTCAATACCCACATAGAATGTTCCCTGAACGGCTACTGCTTCATCCAGCTCAAAGGTGACAAATTCGGTTTTTTCAGTTTCAGGAACTTCTAAAAAATCATCAGACCGATAAATCTCTTCCAGGGGGTCAAGACTGCGGTAAATTACCAGTTCAAAAGGCCTGTTGCTGTTTTGCTGGTTAACGGTTTCCATGAAAAATATCTGCACCGCCTTGATGACATCATAGTGCATGGCCTCAAACTGCAGCACGCGTGCCGGGTTATCGCCTTTCAGGAGATGCACCATCTCCGGGCTGCCATCATCAAAGGCAAAATAGTTACTGAACCTTTGCTCATAGATTATGGTGTCGTTGCCGGGACGATCGTCGCCCTGGGTTCCCAGTCTAACGACATGTTCGATGGAGAAATGCCGCTCTTCGGCTGGTGCAACTGGCAGCGGATTGGGGATGATGATGGGGTTGGCGTGCGGTGCATAAGCCTGGTAGCCATTGCCAAAGAAAGGATCAATAATCTCTGAACCACCGTTGTAAGTGCGTATGGTTTCTCCTGCTTCATTTTTTATGAAATACCTGTAATTGTAACTATGCGGTGTTTCGTTCAGGTTGGTGATGGTTACATCAAACCGTTCGCGCAGGACATCCTCAGGCTCAGTGATGTAGTGCGACCAGGGGATGGATGTATAGTCTCTTAGAATGGACTGCGCCGGAGCCGCAAAGGCGATATCCCTGTAAAATGCGTCAAGGATACTGCGTCCGCTGTCAAGGTAAACATAATCAATGTTCCATATGCTGCGGGTGGCCGAATTGTTGTCGTCGCCGATGGGGACGGATACATAATTGGTGAAGCGGAAGCGAAAGTCTTCACGGAAATACTTTTCTTCTGTAAGGGCAATGCTGACCCTCTTGAAATACGGAAAAGTATCCTGGGCAAATTCCTGGAGGCTTTTCCCCTGGGTGCTCCAGGCCAGATCCCATATTTCGCCGTTTTCCTCTTCTTCTTTGGATGATTTTTCTCCATTTTCTTCCATCCCGATCAGCTCCAGCGCGAGTGCATCATTCCTGCCGGGATTGCCTCCTCTGCCTTGCGGCTGATAATAGAAGCTCAGCACCAGGGAGTCGGAAGGCTCGTAACTGCTCAGGTCTATGATGTGAGAAGTCAGATGGTCGGCAGGGTATTGAATGTTGCCTGTTTCGATGTGATCGTAAATAAAACCCTCGTCATCGAGGATGTCGAAGGTGGCTACGCCGGCGGTTTTGGGGTGGACGGGGAATCCGGTATTGACAAAGACATAGTTGTCTGCCCATCGTTGCGGATCAGGATAGGGCCCTTTGTATGAGAAGTCATCGTGGAATGGCAGGCTGAGCGGGAGTTCTGTGTTTTTGGCTGTGGTGGTGTGCACTTCGAGGGCTTTGGCCGACTTTTGCGGGTTGCTGGATACAGGAAGCAACACCTCCTGGGCATTGAGGTGTGCCATCAACAGAATGAAAAAAAATAATGTTATGGAATTTTTGATGTTCATTCAAAAAGATCATTTAAGTCATCAATGTCAAATTCTTCTGCGGGCTCATACCATATGTTCACTTCTTGTCCCCTTGGGATGATCACGCCTGTTTCGTATTCAGGTTCTTGCCTGGTGGCAATGGCATTTTCGCGGGTGGCGCCATCTTCAAATACTTCCCGGCCAACTTCAAGTTTTTTGTTTTCGAGCATGATCCTGACTTCGTCGGGCGTTTTGCCGACAACATAGGGGATGGGTACCGACAGGATTTTTTCGATATACGCTTCAAAGTCAAACACGTCGGCTGAGCGGTAAAAAAGGTCCACGCTGCTGCCGGCCTGCAGGTAAATGGGTTCATTCACGGCGTCAGGTTCCTGGATGTAAACCCGCGCGTTGTCGGTTGAGTCGCCCATAAATATCTCTCTGCCAACATTGAGAGAGGCACTGATCAGCGTGCGGGCCGCTTCGGCCGGTGACAGGCCGATGACAAATGGAACGATGGCGATGTTTTCGCCAAGGCCTTCGCCCAGCACCAGGTCAATGCTCGTGCCCTTGGCCACCGGAGAACCGGGTTCAATGATCCCGTCCTTGTATTTCTGTTCCAGGACGGCGTTCCTGGCAATGTCAGGACGATATTCTATCCGGCCTACTGTGAGGCCGTGCGTTTCAAGCAATGACATGGCCTGCCGGCGCGACAAGTCTGTAAGGTCAGGCATCGGCACCATCTCGGGCAAAACGGCCACCGTGGTCAGGTAAACCGTGCGGTTGCGCTTTACCTCCGTACCCGGCGCCGGGTCTTGCATGGCAATGCTACCGGGCTCCCGGCTGCTGTTAAAAATGGAATCATTCACCACATAGCGCAGCCGTTTCTCAAGCAGCATATCCTTCGCTTCTCCCAAAAGATGACTTTCCAGATCGGGCACTTCGATCCTGCGGCCGTGCAAGGTGTAAACGTCAAGCACCTTAAGTACGACCCAAACAATCACGATGGACAGACTGGCCGCCAATACCAGTTGTTTCAGGAAGTATCTGCTTAAAATGAATCGCCAAAAGCTCATCCTATCAATAATTTATGAACAGGCATGTGACCGCAAAATTAATATAATTTGTGCAGCTGACACCGGGTCATTCTCCCAATTTACAATGAGTAAACGTGTTTTTCTTTTATTTATGCTTTGAAAAACATAAAAAAAACAAGATTTTCGTAAGTTTGCTGCAGCAATTTTATTTTACACCAACAGACAACTGAAACGTATGTCAAAAAAGAACATTGCCCTGGTTGCAGGTGGCGATTCGGGCGAATACGTCATTTCGATGAAAAGCGCAGGGATGATCAGGGAAAACCTTGATAAAAAAAGGTACAGGGTTTGTAAGATATTGATACACCATCAGAAATGGGTTTACCTGGACGATGATGAACGCGAGACACCTGTTGACAAAAACGATTTTTCTATCGAGGTCAATGGCGAAAAAATCCTTTTTGATTGCGTTTTTATTACAATACACGGCACACCCGGCGAAGATGGCAAGCTCCAGGCATATTTTGAGCTGCTGGGCATACCCTATACAACTGCCGGAGTGCTCTCATCGGCGCTTACATTTAATAAGTATTACTGCAACCTGGTGGTGGCGCAGCTTGGTTTTGACGTTGCACGGTCTGTAAGGCTGCGCCGGCAGGATGACAGGGATGCTGATTCCATTATGAAGAAGCTTGGATTGCCGTTATTTGTGAAGCCCAATGAAGGAGGCTCCAGCCTGGGTATGTCTTTTGTTAAAAAAGCAGAGGATCTGCTACCGGCCATCGAGCTGGCTTTTGAGCACGATAAAAGCGTGCTGGTGGAAGAATACCTCGAAGGCACTGAGCTTACCTGTGGCGTTTTTCAGTATGACGGAAAGGTAAAATCCCTGCCTGTCACAGAAATTGTAAGCAAGACAGCA